>NZ_JAAGPP010000091.1:0-36753 GCF_017104975.1 Burkholderia sp. Ac-20344 | reverse complement strand
TTTCGTCGCCTACGCACTCGCTTCGAGCGACGTGCCGACATTCACGAAGCATTCCTGAAACTCGGTTGCTCGCTTGTCTGTTGGAACATCTTCAGGCGTATCGAGCAGCCTTTTTGAACTGGCCTCTTAGTTACTCCTAGACGCGGACAAGCCACTACCTCGATGCCGCGCTTCCTCACCAAATGTAGGAGCTTGAGCGCATTACCCGTGGGCTTCTTCTGACCAATCTACCACTTCTGCCCTGTTGGGCGATGTCCCTCAGTCTGTTGAACGCGTGAGGCGAAGGTAGCGGTTCCTTTCGCCTAGATGAGAGCATCCAGGGGCCTAGCGAGCAAAGAAGGGGACCACGGAGATGAAGTCTCGCATGAAACCCGCGCTGCGGTCGCTGCCAGCTGCTCAAGTGCAGATCTCGTTGCCTGGTTTCCTGTGCAGGGCGTTCTGCGCAACGTGCGCCACTCCTTTCTGGGGCCTGTGCATCGATGCGGGCCAGCAGGTGCTGTCAGCCTTTATGAAGGCTGACCGTGTCGCGCTGTGCGGCCCCAAGGGCGTGCCGGATGCCGGGCGGCGTGCTGCGCGCAGCGGCAGCACCGCCAGCCAGATCGTGCTGGACGGCCGGTGCATCGCCGTGCGCCGACCGCGGGCGCGCTCGAGGGGGGATGGCGAACTGGCCTTGCCCAGCTTCGAGTTGGCAGCCGGCTGCGATCCACTGGACGTCGCCACGCTTGACCCAGCACGCCTTCTGACCCGGTGAACGACCGCTTGGAAGGCAAGTAGTCCTTTGGAGAAGCGAACTCGGATGTCCGCAATCAGCCTTGACCAGCCACTGGCTGTGACGAAGCGAGCGACAGCTTCTGGCCGAGAGGAGTCGGACGCCGTCGGCCCGAATGTCCCGCGACACCACTTTTCTACTATAGGTGCTTGCGCCTGAGGCAAAGAGAGTCCGTCTGAACTCATCGCGTCCACCGGCCATGCGGCGCGCTGGGAATCGAGCTAAAAATCAGGACGTTACCGCTGGAACGCTTGATCCACTACGCGAATTAACAAATTTAATGCGCGCGCAGGCGAGTTGACGACTTTATTTTGCTGGGACCGCCAGTAAAGTCGTCAATTCGCGGGCCAGAGGCCTTGATCCACGAGGATTCCGGAGTGACGGAATTGTTTTGCTCTACGACCGGGTGCCCGGCAAAACGCGCAAGGTAACGCGCCTACGCACTCAAGTCGAAGATGTCGACGCGCATATATTTGAGTATTTCGTAATACCAGCCTATTGCTTGATTTCCCTTCCACTTTTGGATCGTCTTCCACTGATTTTCATTTTTGATATTCCAGCAAGCAACCGCATCGAGTTCATTGTCCATCGGCCACGGGGAAATATTCTCCCTATTGACGTAATCCATGACCTGGGCTCGCTTCGTATATTTTTCCTTGATTATTTGGGCAACGATCTTGTTCGAGTTTGGAAAGGAATAAGACGATATCGTACTGTACGTGCTCGCCACGTCCCCGACATCTGCAAGAAAGTATGCGGCGGAGTATGAGTTGCCTTCGAAAGACCGTATTATTGTCCTGGTAGACACGGCACTCGGCGGCAAGTTGATACCGGTCTCCTCCAGGAATTCGCGTCTGGCGCATTTTTCCGTGTCGTTTTCGTCGTTTCTGCCGCCAGGCAGCGCATTCAATCCGCCGCCTTTTTTCTGGGTCAAATCAATTCCGTTGTAATTGACCGTTTCTCCATTTTCGCTTAAATAATAGTACGCTTTAGTGCGTTTCGTGGCGATAAGAAATGTGCCGACCTTGTCGTACAAGACCGCATAGGCAGGAGGTTTGGCCTTTGCATCGGAAATGCCATCCTTGTCGTGCGTAACTGTCGGATCAGAAGACATGATCGCCCTCAATTTATAATGTGGATTGAAATGCCGCTCGGCGCGCAACCGGCGCCGGGCGGCAAGACTGGCACAGCGCATTGCTTCGCAAGCACCCGGACTCAGGCCAATTCCGGCTCCGCATCCCACTCGTCGGCGATGGTGGCAAAATCATCGGCCGTCCGGCCCTCGATCCAGCCAACCATGTTGGCCCTGACCGTCTCGTTGATTCGACAGCCGATGTTGGCGGCCGCACGGCTACCGACATGAATGCCGTAGATGCACCACTGGCCGGCGTCATCCTGGGCGACGATCGCGGAACCGCTTTGCCCCTGCGCGGTGGAAATCCTGTAGCCCAGGAGTGTCGGCGTGACATCGGTCAGTGACCCGGTGGCAGTCCACATCGTTTTCGCCGGTTGCTTGTCGCTCGGATAGCCTGCGATCCGGACGGGTGTCGTCTGCAAAACCCTGTCGGCGGCAACTTTCAGCGTGTACCTGGTCAAGTCGTCGGGCACTGCCGTGGCCAACCTGATGATCCCGTAATCCAGGCTGTCGTCCAGTTCATTCTGCTCGAAGGCCGCCGGATAGTAGACCTTGTTGGCGGTGAAACGGCCATACGGGTGATCTGCGCTGCCGTTGTTGGCCGGGTAGAACCGGATCGCTGCCGCGCGGCCGCCGCAAGCGGAATCGAACAGATTGTGGGCAGAAGTCGCAACATGGGTGTCGTCCACAAGCGTCGCGGTTCCGAGATACGTCTGCCCGTCGGGAAACAGAATTTCCAGCATGCCGACGCCGTTCCACGGCGAGATTCGGGTGTTGGACACCCGCGTGCGGGTATCCGGCGGGAATACCGCGTGGACGATATGCGAACGCGACTCGAGCGGCGTCGACCAGGATGCAACGAGTTCCTGTTCCCGCTGTGCCAACAGGTGCAGCGCCTCTTCCTCGCTCAAGACCTCCGTGCTTGCGGGGTCGAGGTTCTTCTTGCTTTCGGTCAGGTTGATCGTGTTTAGAAGCTCCAGCATCTCCGAGAATTGCTGAACCGTCCACGTGCCGTCCTCCACCTTCTTCAGGTATTCGAGCACCTTCTTGTCCTTTGCCGCGACTTCCTTGCGGATCCGGCTTTGCAGCCCATCGGACTTGGTCTTAGTGATGCAACCCGCGGCCTTCAATTGCAGATCGTAGAAGTGTGATTGCGTCGACGCGGTGCACGGAAGTGCCAACGCCATATTGCCGTTGAAGGCAACGGGTAGCCGCCCTTCGAACTCCACCCGGTTCTTGAATTCGATCGACTGCTTGAACGTATTGGAGGCAAACGACATGTTGATGCTGACGGAGTAGGGCAACAGGCCGGCGCCCAACCCGTCTGACGAAGGCGACGGTGGCTCCTGAGGCGTCGGATTCGGTTCGAACTTGAACAAACCTTCTCCGGCAGCCGCCTGCTGGTTGATGGCTTCGAATAAGGTCTTGGTGGATTCCAGCAGCTGCCAGCCGAACTCCTTGCCACCACCACCCTGAATGTATTTGATCTTGACGATCCCCTTCTTTTGCATGTCCTGCGTGATCTTGTCGAAGCTGGCACTGCCGATGTTCAGCCATCCGATCCGGGCACTCGCTCCGAATTGACTGCGCGTGTATTCCCAGACTTGGGACAGGTCTGCCGTGAGTTCGGCGACCCACGGGTCGGCAAGCAGTTCGCACGTGCCGTAGAAATTGACGCCGATATCGGGGTTGCTTTTCTGTTCGTCCGAGCCTTGCAGCCCTACCAGCTCGGCAAACAGGCTATTGCCTGAGGAGACGTTAAAGCCGAACTGCGTGCCGACCTGGAAATGCTCCGGGAAAGTGATGCTGCTGCGCCCCCCGATTTCAACGACATCCGTCGCGATGATGGGCTGGACAGTCACATCTTCGAGCACCAGCGGCACCAGGGAAACATTTTTGACTTTGTATTTCCGTTTTGCCTCGGCCACAATCGCGTCGCGCTGTTTTTTGGTGACGTCGGCAACACCTTGCCCGCTGACTACCGCCCCGACAACGCTCTGATAGTTGCGATTCCCGACGTCAATGAAATACGGTTTAGCGTTGATCCCGTAATATTTCACCTCATAGTTTCGGATCGTCTCTCCGCTGACCGGATCGATGCGAGTGGGAAAATAATGAAATGTTTCCAGGCTTTCGCTGTCCTGATAGGCAATCACACCGTCCTTCGCACAAGACCTATTTAAGCGCGCAACCATCTTGTTTCTCCTGTGACTTTGGTTTTGGGCGCGACACGTGAAATATCGCGCCCGATATAAATATCCCGCCGTACACAGCAAATCCATTACATCCCATTACAGCATGGCGATACAACCCGTCTACCCGGATCTGGGGGGGTGTTGCATGAAGCGGTGAACACGCGGCCGGCTCCCTCCTCGCCTCAGTCGCATCGCGCGCCAGGTGCGCCAGCAGTTCGCGTTGCACCACGTCCGGCATCAGCAGGCGGACACGGTCGCTGCGATGGAACTGCTCGACACGCCGCAGCAAGCCTGTCAAACGCATTTGAAATTTGAGCCACTTCGCGCCTGATCGCGCAAAGTAAAACTGAGCCAGTCGTTACCTCTTCGATGACGAAACGTGGCCGGCTTGGCGTTGCTGTTTCAGTCTGTAGCTGTCTCCTTTGATCTGGATGATGTGGGCGTGGTGCAGGATGCGGTCGAGCATCGCGGCAGTCAGTGTGGTGTTGCCGCCGAAGGTTTCGTCCCACTGCGCAAACGGAAGGTTGCTGGTCAGGATCATCGACCCGCGCTCGTAGCGCTTGGCGACGATCTGGAAGAAGTGGCTAGCCTGATCCCCCGAGAGCGGCAGATAGCCGATCTCGTCGACGATGAGCAACCTCGGGCCGAGAATGTTGTGCCGAAGTACGGCGTCGTATCGCTCCTGTCGGCGTGCGGCCTCGAGCTGCAACATCAGATCCGCCGCCGTAATGAACTTCGTCTTGATGCCGGCCTGCGTTGCGGCGTATCCGATGGCGATCGCGAGGTGGGTCTTGCCCACGCCTGACGGACCAAGCAGCACAGCGTTCTCGCCTCGCTCGATGAAGCGCAGGGTGGCAAGCTCATCGATCGTCTTGCGCGGCGCCCCGACGGCGAAACTGTAGTCGTAGTCATCGAGCGTCTTGATGGCGGGGAACCCGGCCATGCGCACCAGTGTTTGCCGCGAACGAACTTGCCTCGTCTCTCGTTCGTGAGCGAGCGCATTCTCGAGGAAATCGAGGAAGCTCCATTGCTTGGCCGCTGCATCGCTCGCCAGAGCGACGTATCGTTGCATGAGCCCCTCGAGCTTCAGGCTCTGGCAGTGCCCGTCGATGCGTTCCTGCTGCAGGTTCATGCGCGCACCTCGGTCAGCAATTGCTGGTAGACGGACAACGGGTGCTGGATCGACATTGCGGGGTCAACGCGCGGCCGAGCGACGGCGCGAGCCGGCAATCGGGGCACCGCGTAGCCAGGCATATCGCGCAAGCAAGCCCGTTCTCGTTGCTCCAGCAGAATTGCGGGTGCCAGCCCAGTAACCGGATGCACGCGCTGATTGGCCACGTCGCGCAGCCATTTACTCACCTCGACGTTCGCAGTCACGGCGTCGAGCATCAAGCCGGATTGCTTGAGCTGGCTGGCCAGCGGCACATAGAAATTGCCGCGCAGATAGCGGTGGAATCGCTCGACCTTACCCTTGGTCTGCGCACGGTACGGTTGGCACAGCCTGGGCAGGAAGCCGTACCGCTTGGCCAGGTCGAGCAACCCGGCGTGCCAGCGGTGTTGACCGTCACCATACGCATCGCGCTCGACAACGATGGTCTTGGCGTTGTCGTAAAGAGGATCGGCCGGGATTCGTGAAATTATCGCCAAAATGGCCTTAAGCCGCTGATTCAAAAGAAAAATCGATGCTTGGATCGAGAGGTGATGCCCTCCGCTGGAGATCCAGTAGATAGGAGCCGAGCCGGTTGATGTGCTCGCGTCGATATGGCGAGAGAGCCTGCAATACTTCGGCGTCGATCGGCAGCCCCTTGTCCTGCAGCGCCTTGAGTTTGCGCGACATCCACTGCACGTTGTACAGAATCACCATGTTCGCGACGAGCTGGTTGTATTTGATGACCTTGCGCTGCTCGTGCCGGATATTTTCGGCGATCACTTCACCGCCGAACATCAGCCACTTCGCAAAGTCGTTGAACTGCTCGCTCTTGTTCGTCGCCGCGTGAATGGTCTGGCGCATTTCCGGATCGTCGATGTAGCGAAGCAGGAACATCGTGCGGATCACACGGCCGAGTTCGCGAAAGGCAAAGTACAGCTTGTTCTTGACGCTCTCGGAACCGAGGCGGCGCAGGATCGTTGACGGTGTCATCCGTCCCGCCTTGATCGAGACCGCGACGCGCAGCATGTCGGGGAAATGCCGCTCGATCAGCCCCCAATCGATGCTCGCCCGGAACAGCGATTCGATGTTCTTGTAGCGCCGGCGCCGGTCGGCCTTGTAGAACACCAGTTCCTTGATGTCCCGGATCCGAGGCATAAGATTGATCCCGAGCAGATGCGCGAGTGCGAACACCGGCGCGCTCTGCGCATGCGTGTCTCCATGCACGGTGTCCGGCTGTACGTCGGAGGCGTTCTTGATCAGGCCGTCGAGGATATACACCGCCTCGTGCACGCCGCACGGGATGAAGTGGCTGAACAGCGCGATGTACATGTCGGACACGTGGTAGTAGCCGATCCCGCCATAGCCGCCGTAGCGGATGTGATATTCCGACAGCAGGTTCTGCTCGTACAGATTCCACTTCGTGCCGTCGGCCGACACCCGTTTGCCCGAACCCCAGAATTTCGGCAATGCGAACCGGTTGTACGCGTTGACCACCTTGACGGTCGCCTTGTCGAGCCGTTCCTCGGTGACGTGCTTTAGGTTCAGCCACGCGACCTGCTTGCGGCTCAGATTCTTGACCGAACGCGCCGTTTGCGTCGGCCCGAGATTACAGCCATAGCAGAAAAGCGTCGTGATGAAGCGTTTGCGCGGGTCGTCAACCTTCGCCTCGAATCCCGAGAGCGGCCCGAAGAGTCGGTGCAAATCGAGCCATTGCTCGGTTTCGGTGAGGATATCGAGGATGCTGACCGGTCGCATTGAAGCGGTTACCGCTTGGTCGATCAGGGTTCGGTTGGGCGGGTCGGGTTTCTTCTCGAGCCGATGGAGGATAAGGCCCTGCGCGCCGATCTCAACGTGGTCGTTTTCCGGGAAGCCTGCTTCTACCTTGTCGGCCAGCGCGCCGAGCTCGTCCTTCAGTTGCTGGACGAAGGCATGGCTGTCGACTGGGAAGTCCACAAGCTCGCTGTAGCGCGGCAATTCCTCGCGGAATTCGTCCCACGACACCTGGTGTTCGCGGGGATCGTCATATTGATCGCTGCCTTCGACAAAAATGTCGCCGGAATTGAGTTCCCGCATGACCTGGCTGAACACGCAGAGCTCAAAGTACTTCCGGTGCAGCAGACGCGCCGCTCGGCCATTCGGCAACACGCATCGCTCCCACTTCTCCGGGAGCCAGTCGAGCGGCAATTGCGCGAGATCGCCGTCGCTTAGCAACAGATATACACGTCGCGACGTACGCAGTTGCTTGATCCACTCGAGTGCCCGAAGCAATGCATCGTCCTGCGAGCTTGGTTTCAGTGACAGTTGCTCTGCGCATTGGAACAGCAACGACCGCAGGTTCTTGTACGGCGCGAGCAGGAACGGAAAGATATGATTGCCGGCTTGCGCGATATGTTCGTTGCAGCGAATCAGGACGGCATCGGGATCGTCGTTCAATGCGGCACGCATCTGCGCGATGCGCATGGCCGCGGGCGTTTCGTCGTCCTGCAGCACGTTCAGGACGTCGCGAAACTGGCTGACAAGCGACTGCAACTGGTCGGCATGCGCGAGCTGGTACTGCTGAAGCCGCAGCTTGGCGGTATGTTCGAGATTGCGCACGGTCTTTATGAAAATCTCGGCGACGTCATCGAGCGCTTTCTGGCGTTGCGCGAGCATGAACAACAGCGCGAGCGTGTAGCGCTTGGCGGGCTTGAGCGCCCGCATTTCGTGCACGTCGAGCGCGCGTGCTTCGGTGACGAACTGCATGCGCTTGGCAACCGAGAGCGTGCTCGGCACGGGCGGCAGGCCGTCCGCCAATGCGTTCACGGCCTGCATATGCTCGAGGAAACTGGCGATCTCCCGTGGACCAGGCCGCTTCGGCTCGCGCTTGAGTTCGTCCCACTGTGTTCGGCCGCGCCGGACCAGAAACAGCGCGTCGACACGGGCCTTCAAATCATCATCGAGAGAGTCGACGAAGGCGCGATAAATCGATTCATGGAGTTGGCTGCGGGCGTGGCTGGCAATTCGGGTGAGCATCGCTAGCGGCGGTAGTTCGTAGCGGCGCCGAACCAGCTCTTCCAGCATCACGTTGACGATGTCCGGCAATTCCGCCTTGGTCCGGGCCGTGTATGCAGCGATATCGGCCAACCATGCGTGTGTGCTGCTGTCGATGGGGAGAATCCGGACGAACTCACGGAGGATTTTCTGGTGCCGGGATTTGCTGCCTGATCGGTCGTAGCGCCCGAGGGTCGTGCGTGGCAGCGAACGAACGCCGAGCACGGCACAAACATGTTCGATGATGGCCGGCGGCACGTCCGAGATCACGGGCATGTACCCGAGCCGCTGTAGCAATTTCAGTTGCGTGAGGATCAGTACGCGCGTAGGCGCCTGACGGAATTGACCAAAGGCGAACCGGATCTCCGCCGCGCTGGGCGTGTAGACCGTTTGCAATTCCGCCTCGTCCAGTTCCGCCGGGAGTACCGGGTACGCTGGTTCGTGAATGTTGATCATCGATGCTCCTCGGTCCAGGCAGACCTTGCAGTGCTGGCCGGTGGGGACCCCGGCAGATTGAGTCGCCCCGACAATACCGCCGGTCGGCATCGCTCATGCACAGGATCCGGTCGATGGTGCCCGAGACAGTTCGTCGCCCAGCGCAGAAATCTGATCCTGCAGCACCGACAGCTTGGAGATCGCCGAGCGACACACCCTGGCCGCGGCGCTCCCGCTGGTCGAGCAAAGCGAATGCGCGCTGTCAGCGCCGGTTGCCAAGATTCTCGCGCAGTCGCTGACAGCCGTATTCAGTGTGATCATCGACGAGATCGGTCAAGCGATGAAAGACGGTGGTGACCTGAGCGTAGTGATCGAGTCGTTGCGTGCACATGTCTACGTCGCCCTCCATCACCTGGCGACGGGCCATATATGCGGCCTGAATCCAATGTCTCGGGCGAGGCGACGCAAGTTCCGTCGGCTGTTGCCGATGTGAGGATATCGGTGATACCGCACAACAGCCAGCACGGTCGCTGCGACGTGTTTCACTAGACCCCCGCTCATTTCGGCCGGCTCAGGCTCGTGTAGTGACCCTGATGGTTTCGAGCCACCGCGGCGCGATCGAAGGACCGCGCCGCGGTACTCGTCATTCAGCCACGTCTATCAGCTTGCGTATCCCATCATCGAGCCTTCCCCCTCGGAGGTTGGCACCCAGACCCCGAGATAGCCGCGCACTTGTGGTGTCGAAGATCCGGTCACGTGCACGGTGAGCACGCCGCGCCCATCGGTCTGCAGGCGCTCGGGCCACTGTCCGAACATGTTGGTGAAGGTCTGGTTGGCGTGCTGCAGACCCATATCGACGCGAATCGTTGCATCCGTCGCCGGATTGTTGCCGATCACGGTTGCCACGCCTGTTCCTCGATCCGTTCCGACGCGCACACTTGCGAATAGATCTTGTCCGGCAACGGACGGCGATGTGTTCGTCTTGTAATACGTCACCACCTGCGCGCCCGCCACGAATTTCTGGCGAATCTTGAGCAGTCGCGTGATCGCGTCGTAATACGGCGTCTTCGTCGACACGTAGGCCTTGTCGCTCTCGTAGAGGTCGCCGTAGAAGATCGTAGGCACCGTGTCCTTGTTCGTCAGAAGCACGGCATAGGCGGAGGGCACGTTGTATGGAGCGTATTGCTTGACGGCCTGCTTTCGGTCGTTGTCGTAGACCGCCATTTGTGCGAGCTGCACCGCCGCGTCCGGCGTGTACCCGGCCTTCTGCGTCGGTGGCACCGGGATCTTCTCGATCACGTTGTGCTCCTGGTCGTGGTTCGTGACGAACGACCAGTTCGGAATGGCCGTGCCGACACCAAAGCGCGCCTGCCCGACGATCGATTTCGCGAAGATATCGCTGAGCGGCCCCCCCGGATTCGCCTGTCCCAGCGTGTTGTACATCGTGTAATAAAGAGTGCCGTCGTAGCCCAGCTGGCCGTTCCCGTTGCTGTTCTCGAACGCGCTCTGCGGATCGACGTACGACTCGATCACGCTCAAGTGATTGTTCATGTCGTGGCCGTAGCGCCCCGACATCAATTGCGCCGACTGCCTCAGGATGTCCGTGTTGTAGTGGCCGGCTGCATCGAATCGGAACCCGTCAAAACCATACTTGTCGAGCAGGAAACGTTGCCAGTTAAGCGTCTCGGATTGGACGGTGTTGTTGCTGTTGTCGATGTCGGTGCCGAGCAGAAACTCGTACTGAAGGACGTTCTTGTTAACGTCCCCGTTATTCGGCTTGTTGAAGCGGAATGCCGCCGCACCCGCTTCCGATGATGCCGAATAGCCCGGCTGCAGCGCAAGGTAATCGTTGGTCGCCTTTGTCACGGCATCGGTATTGCCATTGATGATGCTCTGGCGCACCGCATCATCGCTGTTGCCCGGGAAGCCGTGTGCGCGCATGTAAGTAAGGTAGGGCTGGACTGTCGCATCGCGGCGCGGATCAACATAGTAGAGCAAATACGGCCGATACACCGGCACGGCCGTGGCCGCACTTTGGGCCGCGTAATCGCCGTCGACCGATAGATAGGTGTCGATCGTGTTCAGCGCGCCGACGCGCGCCGCATCAGTGGCGGCGAGCCATGCTGGCAGATGGTTTCGCGCATCGCCTGGCCCGTAGTAGCGGTACGGCGCGCCGGCGCCGTCGACCATGATGCGATCGACGCCGAGCGCCTGCGGCGACGTGCCGTTTTCATACTTCGCCTGCCATTGCTTGATCAAGCCGTATTGCTTTTGACCAAGCCCGCCGCCCTTCGAATACCCGGGGTACAACACATTGCTGACGGACGGATTGGTCGGATTTCCAAAAATGTCGACCGCTGTCACGCTTGCCACTTCGCGTTGCGAGAAGAACATCTGGTTCGGGACGATGTCGGCGATTGCATTGATGCGCTGCCGGTGCATGCTTTCGATCGCCTCGCGAAGCTGAGCGCCGGTCCCATATTTCGTCGCGATGGCGTTGCCGCGCCCCTGTGGAAATTCGCCAAGATCGTAACGGTCGATTACCGCGTAGCCTTCACTGAATCGCCCGTCGTTCAATGGGCGATACGGCGGCGCAAACCATACATCGGTAATGCCGAGATTCCGTAGCTCGGGCGCTTGCCGCGCAAGCGTCTTGTATGCCGTTCCATCGTAAGGTTGATAGAAGGCAAAATCCTGATAAATCACATGCTTGTCGAGGGTTGCGTTTGATACGAAGATCGGTGCGTTTGCATCTGCAGCTGAGGCGGTAGCCGATGCGAGAAGCCCGACAGCAATCGCAACTAATTTTTTCGGCGTACTAATCATATGCTCTCCAAACCATTTATACGACGATTTTCCCTCGAACGGAGGCGCAGGCCGCGTATCGAGAAATAGCGGACCATGGCCGTGCTGCAGGGCTAGGGTTTGCCCGGGCAGCAGCCGTCTGTCGCCTCTTTGTTCCTCGTCGGAATCGACTGTTGTTGTATGAATCAGATGGCACTCGGAAGGGACGTCATTTTCAATGTCCTTTCGCGAGGGCGATTGAATGTCGGATGATTCAAATCCGCTTGACGAATAGAATCATACCTCTAATTTTGTGTCAAATAATTGAATTGGCCTGGAAATCGCGATTGGATTTATCGCTCAAACATTGATTCGCAGGCAACGCACGTCGCCACCTCGTGGCAGCTTTTGTATTGTGCCGGACGCGTCGAATCTGGAAATAAATGCCGCAATACGTTCTAGTCGGAAATTAATTCCATCTTTAGCTCTCGATTCAAATTCATGGCGACCGTCGGAGTGGCGATTCTCCGACAGGAGTGAATTGGCGCTCCGCCCCATATTGGCGAGCGGGCACCGCGACGCTCGCAAGACATCACCAGTTGACCTTGTCGTTCAACGTCACGGCACCTGACGCTGGCGTCGTCAGCATGCGGTTGCGACTGCCTGGAAGGTTTTCCCACGTCACGCTGCCATCACCGTTCTTTCGATAATATTTGTACAGAATCGGCGTGTTTCCGCGCAGGTTGACGGTATTGCTCCAGACTGGATAGCGCGACGGGTCAACGGGCAGTCCAAGGTTCGTGTTCCAGTTGCCGAGTGCGTCGCCATTGCCTGTCACGTACATATATTGTCCGGGCTGCGTGCTGGCGGTGACGTTGATTGCAACCGCGACTTGACCAGCAGGCGGCGGAATGACGCAATTGCTGTAGCGTGCGCAGACCGCAGATGGAATATCGACCACCTTTCCGGCCTGAGTCGACGCAAGCAGGCTGATGTATTCACCCATCGCCCAATTCAACGGGGCCATTGACTTGGTTGGCGTCCCTGCCGTGTACGACGACGGGGTCACGACTTGCCAGTTTCCGGGCAACGCGGTGCTATTGGGCCAGATCTGCTCCGGAATGAAGCCTTCTCGCGTCGCGAACGAACGGATCGCATTCAGATATGGGCTGCCGGCCGCGCCGCTGCCGCTGCTTGCGATCGAATACATGCCGCGTTCCGCGGTGAAGATCGGCCACAATCGACCTACGCCGGTGCCGTCATAATTGCTGCCGTCGTTGTGTTCACCATAGCCGTCGAAGTTGTAGCGGAACCATGCGGGACGCTGTCCGTCGATCGTCTGCTTCACGACCGAGTCGTATGCGCCGAGTGTTGCGACGATGGTCGGATCGTTCGCGCGTTTGACACCCATGCGCACGAGCTCAAGAAAGCCGCCGTCGACGACTGCGCGTTCGTCATGCACACCACCGCCGTTGCCGATCGTAAATACTTGCCCTGAATCGGGATAGCTGGCGGGGTTGTAGACTTGCGGCCCGCTCCCCGTTCCACTCATGTTGGCCGGGTTGATGCGGACGTAGTAATGACCGTTGCCATACGAGCCCGTGTTCGTGTAGGTCCATGCGGTCAGGTTCTGCTGCCAGTAATCGGCGGTTGCCAGATAATTGCCTGCCCGGATCGGGTCGCCGTTGTCCCGCGCAATTTGCGCAGCCGCGACCAGGCCGGCAACTTCCGCTGCAATAGTCGAAGGCGAGTAGCCGGAATTCTCTTCCCAGCGGTCCTGGAACGTCCATGGCCCTTTGGCGGCCAGATAGTCGGCAGTCAGGCGAATATTCGACCAAAGAGGGTTGTACACCGCCGCGCCGAGGCGCCATGCAAGCAGAATCGGCATGGCCTGCTCGTCCATTTGCGTGCCTTGCCAGTATTGCCATCCACTGACCCAGGCATTCTGTGGAAACCGACCGATGCGGCTGTATCCTTGCGGGCAGCCCGGTGCGTTGTACTCGGCGACTCCGCAGTCGGCTTTCTGCTGTAGTGTCTTAAAAAGATAGTTGACAACCGACGTGGGCGTGGCGGTGTCCCCGGCAGTGATCAGCGCATTGGCAAACTTGAACAGGTCGCGCGACCAAACCAGATGGTACCCGCCGCTGTTGGCGTCGGTCTGGGTTTCACCCCATGGCGTGCCGATGCCGGCAATCATCGCGCCGTTGCTCTTGTCCTGCATGGCTTTGAGCGTCATGGCGGCCAGATAGTATTCGTTGTCGGCGGCATTGCCCTGCGTCGACAGGCCTGCCGCATACGTGTGCCAGCTCTCGTCATACTGTGCGCGCAACCGCTCGAGGTCGTCCCCGAGCGTGCCGTTTGCCGTCGCCATCGCATTGCCGACCGATGTGCTATCGAAGGCCAGCGCGATATCGAACGATATCGCCGTGTCGGTCCGCGTCCCGAAGTCGAGCCAGCCCATTTGGGCGACGTTGCCATTGGTTGCCGACGAATACGTCCAGTTCATTTGCCGGTCCGGCGATGTGCCGCCTAGCAAGTCCGTCCAGCCGTCGCTTTTGCCGACGAAGCCGTTCGACACCATCGCAACGCCGTCCTGCTTTTTCCATGGCAACGATGT
The DNA here is from genome assembly GCF_017104975.1 of Burkholderia sp. Ac-20344. Lineage (NCBI taxonomy): Bacteria > Pseudomonadati > Pseudomonadota > Betaproteobacteria > Burkholderiales > Burkholderiaceae > Burkholderia > Burkholderia sp. Ac-20344. The sequence continues at coordinate 22,638 of NZ_JAAGPP010000091.1, read as the reverse complement.
GGCGAGCGCAGAATAGCGCGTGTTGCGGTTGGCAATCAGCATCGTCTTGCCGTTGCCCGCCGTGGCGGTATATGCGGAGTTCCCCATCCCGGAATTGTCCAGGCTCGGCTTGAACAGCAGATACAGGTTGTGATCGCTCAGTCGGGTGCCGTTCAGCGCCTGGAACGTGACGCGTTCAATCAACGCGTTGCGCGAGGGATCAGTGAAGACTGTTTTCACGATCCGCCAGTTGTGGGCCGCATTGCCAGTCGTGACTCGCCAGCTCATCGTATGCGGATCGGATTGCGCGGCCGTGTATGTCTGGCGCTTTTCTTCGTCAATGTAGGTCCCGGCGCGATCTCCGACAAGGAATTGCAGATCAACTGAGTCAGGCGTGTCAAGGACGGGGTAGTACACCTCGGACACAATCCCTCGATAACCCGTAAAGTAGACTCGCGACGCGTTCGCATTCACTGCCGTTCCCAGGAACGATTTCTGGGCGGGCGCGCGCGTCGCTGTGACGCCGGGGTTGCCGAACGCTTCGCCGGAAGTTGTGGCGGACGCAATAAGAGGCAGAGTCGCCACCGCGATCGCGGTCGCAGATCGCAAAAGATTGTCGAATCGCATGATCTGCTATGTCTCCTCGAACAGTCGTGGTTGGGCTGCACGGCACACGCAAACGTTAGCAATCGATAGAAATGTAGTCAAGCTACATTGGAAATGTAGTTTAAATTTAATTTCCATTACAACTCATCGATGTCGAGCGTGCGACTCCGTCATAGGCGCCCGCTGATATCGACCGTAAGGTTGCCTGACAGTATCGACAGAAAGGCAGTCGTTATCATTTGAACGATGACGGACCGATAACGGATATTATCGGTCCGTCATCGTTTTTACTCCAAACTGGTGATCATGAAAACGCGCGAGACTCTTCCCGTCGACGACAACGCACCCGACTTCCCGGACGATGCCGAACTCGCGGCGCTGCGTGGTTGGTACGCCGGTCTGGACGCGCGGTCCGCCATTGCACGCTATCTTGGCGATCGCCGAGAAGCGGGAATCTCGTCGCGCGGTATCCTCGGCCAGATTCGCCGGCGGCTCGTTGCGTATGCGCAGGCTCGACACCGTGCCGACCTGGCGGTCGCGTTCGTCGTTCGTCCGACGAGCACGTCGGGCGACAGCGTGGCCCGCGCAATCGAGGCACTTCGCAACCTCCCCGTGCCGGCACCGCTGATCACCGACGCGATCGATCTGTGGCTGCCATCCCGCATGGTCGAGGCGCTGCACGCACATGGGATTCGGACGCTGGCTGATCTGACCGTGCGGATTCCGCGACGCCGCCGTTGGTGGTCGGCGATCGCGGGACTCGGTGTCGCCGGCGCGCGCCGCATCGAGGAATTCTTTGCTACCTACCCGGCACTGACAGAACGGGCGCGGGTGTTGATCGTTGCCGCGCCCGTTGGCGACATCGTGCCGTGGGAACGGCTGCGCGTGCCGCACGAGGTCGACGGCTCGCTCGGCCAGTTTCGCGCGCCGCGAACCGCCTGCCTGCTAAACGCCTCGAACGACTACGAAGCGGTCCAATCCTGGCTGTCGCTGCATGAGTCGGTCGCCACGCAGCGGGCCTACCGAAAAGAGGCCGAACGCCTGATTCTATGGACCATTATCGAACGCGGCCGCGCACTGTCGTCGCTGATGACCGACGACGCGATCGCGTATCGCGGTTTCCTGCGGCAACCAACGCCACGCGAGCGCTGGGTCGGGCCATCGCGGCCGCGGCATAGCATCGAGTGGCGGCCGTTCACGGGCCCGCTGTCCGCTCGCTCCGCCGCGTACGCACTGAACGTCCTGTCGGCGCTGTTTCGCTGGCTGGTCGAACAGCGCTACGTGCTCGCAAATCCGTTCGCCGGCGTCAAGATCAAGAGCCACGCGCAGCGTGCGGGACTGGACGTGTCCCGCGGCTTCTCGGAAGGTGAGTGGCTGTTGATCCGCACGCTCGCCGACGGCCTCGAGTGGTCATACGGCTGGAGCGTGTCGGCGGCCCAGCGCCTACGATTCCTGCTGGACTTCGGCTATGCGACCGGCCTGCGCGCGAGCGAGCTGGTCGGCGCGACGCTTGGCGACATCCGTCGCGACGAGCGTGGAGATCATTGGTTGCACGTGCTCGGCAAGGGTGGCAAGCCCGGCAAGGTGACGCTACCGGCGCTTGCAAGAGCCGCCTTGGATCAGTATCTCGTGCAGCGTGGACTGCCGGTCACGCCGGCACGCTGGAATCCGGTAACGCCGCTCGTCGCCAGTCTTGAGGAGGATGGCTCCGGCATCGAGCCGCGGCGGCTCTGGCGCGTGTTGCGCCGGTTCTTCGTGCTGGTGGCCGACGCGATTCAGGACGAACGGCCCGCGACGGCTGAGAAGTTGCGCCGCGCGAGCCCCCACTGGATGCGTCACACGCACGCGTCGCACGCGCTGGCGCGGGGCGCCGAGTTGATCATGGTGCGCGACAACCTGCGCCATGCGTCAATCTCGACGACGTCGACCTATCTGCACAGCGACGAAGTGCAGAGGGCTCGCCAGTTTGATCAGGCGTTCGGGGCCCACAAGAGATAACGCCGCATCAGACCGACGATGCCAAACTGATAAATATATAGAATTTCTCCATGAAATCATCGATTTAAGGTGTTTTTGGCGAAAATTTCACGATTATGCTCAGCACCGGATTATGCGTAGCGGCGGCCGTAACGCATTGAGTGACGGACGTCTTGGGCCACCGCGGTGAACATAATCACAGACTCTCGAGGAACGCCATCACCTTGTCGGTCGCACGAAACCGCGGAGCGGTCTGTCCTGCTGGCTGAAGCCGATTCAGCGCCTTCTCCTTCAGGGCGAGATCGGCTTCCATGTAGATGTGCGTCGTGTCGAGATGCTCATGACCGAGCCAAAGCGCGATCACGCTCATGTCGACACCCGACTGCAATAGATGCATGGCCGTCGTGTGCCGGACGACATGGGGCGAGACGTGCTTCCCGCTCAAGGCAGGACAAGCGTCGGTCGCGCGCGAGACGGCTTTTTGCAGGATCGTGTCGACGCCGTTGCGTGTCAGCTTCTCGCCGCGATAGTTCGTGCCCCGGACGCGGATAATGCCGTTGCCCCAGTCGATATCATCAAGCATGAGCTTGGTCACTTCGGCGGCTCGCATCCCTGTTCTCGCGAGCAGGAGGACGATCGCCGTATTGCGCAGTGGCTGGCGCGTATCGCCGCTTGCAGCGAATGAGATCACTCGATCGACCTCATCGGTCGACAGGCAAGCAGGCAGAGTAGCGTGGCGCCAGCGTCGGATTCGCGGTACGGCGCCCTCGAGCGCGGGTGCGACCCACCCCTTGACGGCGAGGAAGCGCAGCATGGCCCGCAGCGCGACGAATGGCGCATTCGACGGTCGTCGTGTCGTCGATGAAAGCTCGTGGCATGCATACGCGCGAAGCGCATCCGCTGACAAGTGCTGCCATTGCAGTGGAGCGTCCGAAATCCATTCGAGCAGGAAGTGCCTCACGAACCGGACATACTTCCGGCGTGTGCCGCCCGCCAGACCGCGGACGGCGTCGAGGAAAGCGTCGAACTCATCGAGAAACTGAGCGACTTCAGCGTTTGGCGCCGGGAGCGCTGTGGGGGTAGGCCTGCCCGACCGTGGGTGCGACTGTGACATTCTTCTTCTCCTGCCGGCCACCATGGCCGGTAGAAGAAGTTCAGAACATTATGCGAAGCGTTGCCACCCGGCCGCAGACGTCGGGCCGCGCGTCACGAAGCCGCACCAAGATCGAACTCGTGTCGCTGCGCATAATCTGGCCCTGAGCATAATCGTGAATATGCGAAGCTTCGCATATTCACGAATCCCGGCCGACCCTCGCGTTCGTCGACAGTCCTTCGAATCGGTGGCGGACGTCGTTGCCCGGGCCATCGACGCGCTGCGGCACCTCCCGGTGCCCGAGCCTCACATATCGGACGAGATTGGCACATGGTTATCGCTGCGCATTGTGGCAGCCCTGCAGGCCCACGGCATCCGAACGTTTGTGGACCTAACCGTGCGGATTCGTCGGCGCTGCCGCTTGTGGTCGGCGATCGACGGTCTCGGCGTCGCCGGCGCACGAGATATCGAAGCTTTCTTTGCGGCGCATCTGGCGCTGACTGAGCGGGCACTCGCGCAAAAAGAGCGTTGCTAGTGCTGGCGCAGGTTGAGGCGCACCTGAATCAAGCTCCGTTTGCGTAGAGGTTTCTCCATGTTCGACCGACAGGCCCCTTGCATGCGCTCGGCGTGCATCGGACCATGGAGACTCGCAGTGATTCAGAAGCCCGAATCAACACCGGCGGCGTCGCCCAGCCTCGCCGCAGGCGCGACCGCCATCCTGCACCATCAACTCGGCGAATTGCGGTTTCAAGCCGTCGTCGAGTCCATTACCGATTGCGCGATTTGCCTGCTCGACCGCCGTGGCACCGTCGCGACGTGGAACGCCGGCGCCGAATTGACGACGGGGTATCACGCGGACGAGGTCATCGGCCGCCATTTTTCGTGCCTTTATCCGGCCGAAGCCGTCGAGGCGGATCGGCCAATGCGGGGGCTCGACGAGGTGGCCAGCTCGCCCCGCTTTGAAGAGGAAGGGTGGCGAGTACGCAAGGACGGGTTGCGCTTCTGGGCGCACGTCACCATCGCCGCTGTTCGTGACCCTGCCGTGCAGCTTTGCGGATTCATCAAGATCATGCGCGACATCACGGAACGCAAGCGCCTGGCCGAACTGACGGCATCGACCCACCGGCTCCATCTGTTCATCGCAACGCTGGGCCACGAGCTACGCAATCACCTCGCGCCATTGCGCTACTCGGTCGGCATCTTACAGACGGCGCCCGATCTCGCTCCCGACGTGGCCCAGTGTCGCGACGCGATCGATCGGCAGCTCGGGCAGTTCGCACGATTGGCAGACGACCTGCTGGACCTCGGCCGCATCGCGGCCGGCAAGGTGAAGTTGGACATCCGCGTGGTCACGGCAGGCGATATCGTGACCCGCGCGGTCGAAAGTGTTCAGGCAAAAACCAATGCACGTGGGCAGCATATCGACGTCGCGCTCCCGGCCGGCGAGATTAACCTCCGTGGCGACCGGGCCCGACTGGTTCAGGTGCTGCATCACCTGCTCGATAACGCATCCAAGTTTGCTCCGCGGGGTAGCCAGATCGACGTGGCAGCGCTGGCCGAGGGCGGCACCATTGAGATCCGCGTGACAGACCGCGGTCCTGGCATCGCTCCGAGCGCGCTCGTCTCGATCTTCGATCTGTTCGATCAACAAGGTGCGGTGAGCGCCCCGCCCCCCGTCAGGCTTGGACTCGGTCTAGCGCTTTGTCGGTCGTTTGTCCGCTTGCACGGCGGCTCGATCTTTGCGGAAAGCCCCGGCCGCGGCCAAGGTGCGACATTCGTCGCGCGGCTGCCGACCACGAGCGAAGCAATTTCGCGAGCCGCACCGCTGAGAGGGGACACCGATACGGTGCTGATGCCGCTGCGGATTGTCGTGGTCGATGATGACCACGATACGGCCAATACGCTCAGCGTCCTGCTGCAGGCGGAAGGGCACGCGCCCCGGGTGGCCTACGATGCGTACGACGCACTACGGTTGGCGCGCACCTACCGGCCGCATCTGATGTTGATCGACCTGTCGATGCCCCACGTCGACGGTTTTGAGTTACTTCGCCGGCTAAGGTCGGCCGAGGGGTTTGCCGGCACCCATTTCGTCGCGGTGTCGGGCTACATACGTCCGGCCGATCACGAGCGCACCCAGCACGCCGGCTTCGACGCCCATCTGACGAAACGGGTCGAGATGCACGCGCTGGAGGAAGTCCTGCTGCGCGCCGGGAAGGTGCCGCATCGCTGAGCGGCGGCACTGGTGGTGGGATCCAGCGCCCCCATCCCCGTCCGGCGCCGTTCGACTCAACTTTAGTCGAAACATACGCTCGCGCAGCTAATGTGGTAATCATCCTCCGGTGCCGCGAAATTCCCGAAAACGCACCCGCAGGAAGGCTGAGCGGGGAAATCAATTTCAACGGCGCTGCTTCGGCCCTAATAGCGCAGCCATTCCCGCTCGCGTTGCATGGCAAAACCGTAACGCTCCGCCTACACTACGCGACGTAGGTGACCCGTCTTAAAACGACCGGAGGCGCGCATGACGCTCGCCGATTTCATCGAGGCCAACCTCACGGACCTGGTTCAGGACTGGACCGATTATGCAAAAGCGATCAGCGCGCAGGGCCATCCGCTGACTCAGACGCAACTGCGTGACGCCGGCGCCGAGATCCTCCACGCGATCGCCGCGAACATGCGGATCCCGCAAAGCGTGGCCCAGCAACAGGCAAAGTCGCATGGCTCCCACGACCCGTCGTCAGCGTTTAACTTGACGGCGGGCAGCCACGCGAATCTGCGTGTAGTCCAAGGTTTCGACATCAACGATGTGGTGGCGGAATTCCGGGCCCTGCGGGCCGCCGTGCTGCGGCGCTGGGCTAGGTCACAGCCAGCGCCGTCCGTCGAAATGCTGGACGAGCTGACGCGGTTCGACGAGGCGATCGACCAGGCCGTCGCCGAGTCGGTGCGAGCCCATAGCACGCGGGTCGACCATGGTCGCGATCTTTTCGTGGCCGTGCTCGCGCACGATCTGCGTTCGCCCCTTGGCGCCATTACCAATAGCGCCTACGTGCTCCGTCATGCGCCCGGCGCGCCCGAGTCGTCGCAGAAAATGGTTGCCGTGGTGGAGCGGGCGGCCATCCGAATGCAGGCGATGCTCGACGATTTGCTCGTGTTCACGCGAACCCGCCTGAGCGACGCCTTGCCACTGCGCCTCGAGCCAGTCGATCTGCACGCGCTCGTGGCCGAGGCGGCCGCCGAACTCCGGTGCTCGTTCCCGACCATCGAGCTGGATCTGCAGTTGATCGGCACGCTCGCTGGCTCTTGGGATCGCCGGCGCGTGCTGCAATTGCTGGTTAACCTGCTGGTCAACGCGGCCCGCTATGGCGACGGCCGGATTTCGCTCGGTGCCCATGCCGGCTTCGGCCGGCTCATGATCACCGTGTTCAATACGGGCCAGCCCATTCCTCTCGAACTATTGCCCACCTTGTTTGACCCGCTGACGCGAAGCCGCTTGCCCAGTCGAGACGGTCATGCGGCCGGGATAGGGTTGGGCCTGTACATCTGTAAGAGCATCGCGCACGCCCATGGGGGCGAGAGATCCAGGTCGAGTCGTCTCGTCAAGGCACCACCTTCACCGTGACCCTGCCAATGGCGGGGTAGGAGCGGAAAAGGGTCCAGCTGCCTGCCCGCTCGGCCGATGGCACCGGCCGCCTAGACACGACATTAGTTGAAACTTAGCCACAACTTCAGTTGTGTGAGCGGCCGCTACGAGCACGTCGTAGGGTGTGTGAAATGTAGCTAGACTGATAGTTTTCTCGAAGTCGGTCGCAGCGCGCCTTGAAAGGCGAAGCCTGGGGCTGCTGACACAAGTCCTCATCGGGGCGAGAACAGATGATGGCGAAGCCATGTGAAAGGAGCGCGGAATGAATGTCGAATCGACGCTCGAAACAGCCTATGACGCTCGATGGGAGACATACTGGCACACACAACGAATTTGGCCCGGCGTGGGAAGTCAGAACGATGTCCGGACGCCTGCAGTGACTGCCCACGGATCAAACCCTGCCTTCACGGTCGACGCTGCGCTGCTGAGAAGCGCGAAGCCTTGCTTCGAATGGCGGTTGTTTCGGATCGTCGTCGCGAAGCCATACAGCTGCGTGCGCTTGGACAGGTAGTACACGTAACCCAAGTCGCACGCGATCGCGATCGCATTGCCGTTCTCGATACGTCGCGACACGCCGACGTTGATGTCGCCGAAACCGACGCGCACGCGTGCGTTGAGCAGCGCGGCCGACGCAAACCACCCGGTTCCGTCGGTGCGCCTCGAATACACGTAGTTCCCGCCCACTACCATGCGGCCGAAATCGTACGCCGCCGCCAGCACATGCGTGAGCTGCGACGACGCGTCGGATGCCGCAGTGCTCGCATAATACTGATAGCGGTTGAAACCGTAGCCGACTAGCACGCCGTTCTTCGCATACTGGATGTTTGCGCCGACGTTGCGCCCATTCAGCGTTTGCCCCGCCGGGTCCTGTGCGCCGAACGAATAGCCGATCTCGCTCGACCATCCGTCGAGCGTTTCGGGCGTCCGGTAGCGCACCGCGTTCCGGTAGAACCCGCCCGTGCCGCTCGAGCCAAGCGTCGTCGTGTGTTCGAGCGACATAATCGCGGCCGGATTCGCGAGCCCGTAGGTGCCGACATCGGACGCGAGAAACACCCAGTAGATCGGCAGATACAGATAGCCAGCGTCGATGCTGCCGAACGGCCCCGATAGCCCGACCGATGCGCCGCGACTGAACTCCGTCGCACCGCCGCCCACCCCGGTGTAGGTATTGAAGCCCGTTTCGAGCCGGAAGTTCGCACGATAGCCGCCGCCGAGATCCTCCTTGCCGAGCAGCCCGAAGCGCGATGCCTGCAAGTTTCCGCTCGCCGCCGACGCGGTCGCGCCGGTCGCGCTGTTGAAGCGGCCGTACTGCACGGCTGCATCGACGATGCCGTATATCACCAGCGTCGACTGCGCGTGCGCGGTGTGGCCGGCGCAGGCGAGCGCGACGGCACCCGCCGTACGCAGCCCGGTTTTCAACCGGGGCGTGAAGCGAAGACGCCAGCGCACTGCAGCGTCGTGGCGAACGGGACGGATGGAGGCAGTACGGGAAGCGAGTCGGTTCATGACAGCGGCTCTGCGAGGCGAGTGGAGTATGGAGTCAGCGCGTGAAGGAAACCGGGTGCGCGATATCTGCGACCTGGATCGCACGCGGAATGATGTTTGCTCGCCGAAACGTGTCGGCAACGCGTTGCTGCGCCCCGAGCACGGTCGAATTGACCGGCAAGAGGCCGAACGAGGAGCGCGCGAGATAGCGTTCGACGACGGGTTGTGGCACGCCGATCTCGCGAGCAATCAGCCGCGCGGCATCGCTGCGATGACTGGCTATCCACGCGTCAGCGCGCGCGACCTCCGACAGCACGTCCGACAACACCTCGGGGTGAGACTTCGCGAAGTCCGGCGCACCGAGAAAGAAGCTGTACGGCTGCACGATGCCTGACGCATAGTCGGCGATCGTGCGCACGCCGAGCGTCTGCTGGACGACCGCGAGATACGGATCCCAGATGACCCACGCGTCGACTTTGCCACCCTCGAAGGCCGCGCGCGCATCGGCAGGCGACAGGAACGCGGGCTTGATGTCGGCATAGGTCAGTCCGGCCTTTTCGAGCGCGGCAACGATCAGGTAATTCGAACTCGACCCGCGTGCGAATGCAACCGTCCGCCCCTTCAGGTCGGCAACCGATTTCAGCGGCGAGCCGTCGAGCACGATGATGGCCTCGTTGTGCGGGCCGCCCGCCTCTGCGGCCAGATAGACGATCCGGCTGCCCGCCGCCTGCGCGAAGATCGGCGGCGGCGACCCCGTATAGCCGAGGTCGATCGAGCCGGCATTCATCGCCTCGAGCAACGGCGGTCCGGCCGGGAATTCGGTCCACGCGATGTCGAAGCCGCGCGCGGCGAGCGGCTTATCGAGTGAGCGCTGCGCCTTCAGCAGCGTGAGCGGCGTGCCCTTCTGGTAGCCGATGCGCAGCGTGCGGCCAGTGTCGGCACGCACGCCGCGGGCGAACGGTGCCGCGAACGCGGCCACGGCAGCGGCCTGTGCTGTGCGGAGAAACGAACGTCGGGAGAACGTCATGATCGAGGGTTCCTTGTCGGATCGAATCGGTTGAACGAACGCGTGCGCTATGCGCGCACCGGCCGTTGCAGCCCAAGATGCTCGCGCAACGTGCGGCCGGTATAGGTGGTGCGGAACAGTCCGCGCCGCTGCAACTCGGGCACGACGAGCGAACAGAACGCGTCGAGACCACCTGGCAGTTCGGCCGGCATCACGTTGAAGCCGTCGGCTGCCTCGCGCTCGAACCACGTCTGCATCACGTCGGCCACGGTTGTCGCACTGCCGACCACTGTCACGTGCCCGCGTCCGGCCGAGATACGCAGCACCAGTTCGCGGATCGTCAGGCGCTCGTCGCCGGCCAACGCGGTCAGGAGTGCCTGGCGGCTGCGCTGGCCGCTGTCCGTGAGCGGTAAATCAGGCAATGGACCGTCGAGCGGATAGCCCGACAGGTCGAAGTTGCCGAGCATCCGCGCAAGCATCGCGAGGCCCGCAACCGGATCGACGAGCGCCTGCAGCGCGTCGAAGCGCTCGCGCGCTTCTTCGTCGGTGCGCGCCACGACGACCGACAGGCCCGGCATGATCTTCAGGTCGCCCGGCGCGCGGCCCGCAGCAACCGCACGCGACCTCATGTCGCGGTAGAACGCCTGCGCGGTATCCAGCCGTGCGTGCGCGGTGAATACGACGTCGGCCGTCTGCGCGGCGAGGTCGCGGCCCGCCTCCGATGCACCCGCCTGCACGACGACGGGCCATCCCTGCACCGGGCGCGGCACGTTGAGCGGGCCCGCCACCGAGAAATGCGGGCCGCGGTGATCGAGTACGCGCAACGTCGACGCGTCGTAGTACGCGCCGCTCGCCTTGTCGCGCACGAAGCTGTCGTCGGCCCAGCTGTCCCACAGGCCCGTCACGACGCGATGGAATTCCCGGGCGCGCGCATAGCGCTCGTCGTGACCGACGTGTTCGGTACGGCCGAAGTTGTGCGCCTCCGCCGCATTGTCTGACGTCACGAGATTCCAGCCGGCCCGCCCGCCGCTGATGTGATCGAGCGACGCGAACTTGCGCGCAAGGTGATACGGCTCGTTGTAGGTCGTCGTGGCCGTCGCGATCAGGCCGATGCGTTCCGTGACCGCCGCGAGCGCGGGCAGCAGCGTCAGCGGATCGAGCCGGTCGGAACGGGCCGCACGCGCCGCGCCGTCGCCGACGTTCGCGGCGACACTGTCCGCGACGAAGACCGCGTCGAAGCATGCGCGCTCGGCCATGCTGGCAAGCGCCGCATACGCACGAAAATCCGTGCCTGCGTCAGCCTGCACGTCCGGATGCCGCCATGCGGCTGCATGGTGTCCGGTCTCCATCAGAAAGGCCCCGAGGTGCATGAGGCGGGAAGCTGTCGTCATCCGATATCCTGTCGCGAAAGCAGCGCCCCACCACCGGGCCACACATCGTTTCGTGCTGGCGACCTCGCTTGGTTAGCGCTAACATTTACAGGCAGTTTCCCGTGGCGAATTTGCCGCGTCAAATAACGAAATCAGCGGAACATATGTCCGATTCGACTAAAAGCGATGCGCGCTCACGCCGCACGTCGGGACGCTTGACACTGCGCGACGTGGCCGAGCACGTCGGCGTGTCGCAGATCAGCGTGTCGCGCTATTTCCAGGATCCGGCGCGACTGTCCAAGCCGCTGCGCGAGCGGATCGCCGGTGCGGTAGCCGAGCTCGGCTACGTGCCAAATCTCGTCGCCGGCGGGCTCGCCTCGGCGCGCAGCCGTGTCATCGGCATGGTCATTCCAAACATCTCGGGGCCGATCTTTGCGAACACGATCCAGAGCTTCAGCGACGAGGTCACAGCACACGGTTACCAGTTGCTGCTCGCATCGAGCTACTTCTCGACGGATCTCGAGGAGAACGCAGTGCGCGGATTGCTCGGGTGGTCGCCGGCGGCGCTCGTGCTCACGTCGCACTTCCATTCCCCGGGAACCGAGGAACTGATCAAACAGACGCAGGTGCCCGTTTTGGAAACCTGGGATTTCCAGCCGCAGCGCAAGCCGTTGCAGATTGGCTTCGTGCACCAGGAAGTCGGACGTATCGCGGCGCGGCATCTGATCGAACGCGGATATCGGCGCATTGCCTTCGTATTGAACAGCGCGGCAGGCGACGCAAGCGCGCTCGAGCGGTGCGATGGTTATACCGAAATCATGCGTGAACACGGTTGCGAACCGATCGTATTTGCGCCGACTGAGGTGCAGCCGATGCATGCCGGACGAGAAGCGCTGCTCGCGCTACGCTCCGCCCGGCGCACAGCCGACGCGATCATCTTCGCGAACGATAACCTCGCGTTTGGTGCGCTGCTATCGGCGCCCGGCGCGGGCATACGCGTGCCGGAACAAATCGCGATCGTCGGCTTCGGCGACTATCCGATGGCGGACATGATGACGCCCAGCCTGACAACCGTGCGACCGCCCGCGAGTGAAATAGGCACAGCGGCCGCAGCACGGATCTTCGAACTTCTGCAGGAGGATCCGCCGGCGTTCGACACTTTTTGCAAGGACCAGCGACCGATGATGTGCCAACTGATTGCCAGGGCGAGCAGTTGACCGGCGAAGTAAAGACCGTTCACCGCGTGGGCCGTGCACGGCAAATCCGCAGCGTCGACCTCGCGTACTTCATGCGCAGCGAAACAGCTGGGGCCTCGAACCGCGAACCCTACCGGCGGGCCGGGTGGCGCTCGATGCGGGTGTGCGCCGCCTCCAACACGGTCAGCTCGGCGTGCTGCCCGACCGGAAGCAGACGTTAGTCGGACGGGGGCGCTGACACTGCACGACGCCCGGTTGGCGGCCACGCCGAAGTTTCGCTATCTACAGGAGTGGGAGCCCTTGCAACGCGTTGTCGCAAGCAGGATGCATTCGCCGTTTCCGAAGCACGCGGCGACCTTGTAAAGAGTCGGCACTGAACAATTCGTTTTGTCTCGCAGATTCGTCTGCGCGTTACCGACAGTTGAGCAGCGGCACGAGTTACCTGCTGAGCAAGCGTACCGACGTGTACACGACGGCGGACTATGCGCATGCTAGTGGCTCGAACGGGCTGGGCGCCGCGACGGCGGTCGTTGGCGCGACGGCCGTCGATGCCGGCGGACCAACGCAATGGCGGCTCAATGCGGGCTTGCGGCATCGGTTCTGACGAGAAGCGGCGGCAGAGCATTCGTTGAGACGTTGGAAAGTCTGGTCAGTCGCGCAGTTGGCGCGGGAGCATGACGTTCATCTGCGCACCGATTGAATGGTGAGCGCCGGCCGAATTCGAGCCTGGGTGAAGGCCGGCGCAATGAAGGCGGGTCCTGTCTCTTGCGGAAAGTGCTCCGCCGCTCCGAATCGCGCGTTGCCGGGAACCGCCGTGCCTGCTAGTGCGCGAACCCCGACGCCGTTTCGCTGAGACGCTTGCCTTTGGTTTCAGGGGCAAGCCATTGCGATACGCCGGCACCGACGGCCGCGATGCCGGCCGCGATCAGGATGGTCACCGAGGGCCCGAGATTGGCCATCGACCAGGGCATCAGGAACGTGCCGAGCCCGGCCCCGATTCTGCTGAAGGCGGCGGCAAACCCCGTCCCGATCCCGCGGATTTCGGTCGGGAATACCTCGCCGGGATAGATGCAGGTCAGCGTGCCGCACCCGGCGTTGAAGAACGAAAACGCGAGGAACAGGCCTAGCACGACCACCCCCGGCGCATTGCTCCATATGCCGAGAATCGCGAGGATGACGGTGATGATCCACTGGGGCGGTACCGTCAGGACACGGCGACCCGCCTTGTCGATCAACAGCACCGTGGCCACACTGCCGGCCAATGCAACCGCGGACAGCCCGACCCCTCCGGCGAGCCCTCCGCCGAGGCCGAATTTCTGCAGCACGGTGTCGGCGAACGTGGCGATCACGAAGTACGGCGTCACGACGCAAAAAAAGAACAACGACACGAACAGCGTGACGCGCCAATACTGGCGGGAGAACAGCATCCCGAACCCGCCGCCCGAGTGAGCAACTTCGTGCTCGACGTCGGCCATGTCGTCGGCGCTTTCCATATATCGACGCGCGACGGAGCGGGCCTGCTCGGTGCGGCGCTTGCTCCACAGCCAGCGCGGCGATTCAGGCATGCCGATCCGGCCGAGGAACAAGGCGACCGCGATGAAGGTACTGGTGCCGAGGATGTTCCGCCATCCGAGGTGGGTATACCGATCCAGCAGATAACCCACGACGAAGGCGAACATGAAGCCGGCGTACCAGGCGATGAGGGTCAAGCCCATCAGCCGTCCCCGGATTCGGGATGGGGAGAATTCCGACAGCAGTGGCCAACCGACCGAGTATTCCGCACCGATCGCGATACCCATCAGCAGCCGAACCACGAACAGTTGCTGCGGCGACGTGATGAAGAACTGCAGGGAGCCGACGAAGAACTGCATGAACGACGCGATCACGAACAAGCCCATGTCGAGCAGGAACAAGGGTTTTCGGCCGAACTTGTCTCCGGCCCAACCACCCAACGGCGAGCCGATGAGGATTCCGAACAATGCGCCAGCCGCGATCAGTCCCTCCCAGACCGGTGAGATGGCGAGCTCGGCGGTCATCTTGCCGGACACCGGGCCGACGATCCCGAGGATATAGCCGTCCAGAAACGTACCGCCGGTCAGAACCATGATCATCCTGATCATGAAGCGTCGTTTGAACGCCGAGGACGTCTCATCCCCAGGCGCCACGGCGGAAACAGCAACTTCCTTCTCTAACGAAGTCATATGTATCTCCTTCTGCGACATGCATAAGCACGCTTTCGAGCGTGACGGTGAAATAGCGCCGACCCGGCGTGTGAGCGCCAGTCGTTTGGGGTGCGCAGTAGCGCCGCATGTTGCGATCGACGGTACATATCGACCGCGCGGTGCTGCGTCGAGTCTATGGACGAGATGAGAGTCGAGCTGTCACGCTTGCGCCTGGAAAACGACCGTAAACGACACTTGGCGGGCATGTTCTATTTCCTGTCGGGCGAAGACAAGTGAGCGCCCCAGGCCCAGGACGCCGCCCTTTGTTCGCGGTCTTTCTGACTTGCTGGAATCAGTTCGAACCGGTGTTCGAATGGTTTCGCGACGGCTTTTCGATGGCCCATCGCAGGAGACTGCGGCGGGTCTGAAGGCGATTGCGCATCTGACGCCCGACTTTGGTGCAGTCAGGATCCAGTGGGGGGACGGTGCCGCCGTGCTGCCGCGAGCCATTGTCGAGTCGCGTGATCCGTCCGAACCGGGGAAGCGTCGACGAGTCGCTTGCGGGCAGGCATCTGTCGGAAAACGACGATACCCTTGAATTGTGGCTGACGAACCTAGTGAGGGTTAGCGCACATCAAGGAGATCGTCATGAAACTATTCGGAAAACTGTTGTGGACCGGCGCATTGTCAGCAATGGTGGCACTGAGCGCATCCGCGCTCGCTGATACGAAGCCGACGTTGAAGATCGGCTACGTAGAAGGCTGGGACGACAGCGTCGCGACGTCGAACGTCGCGGCCCGCGTGATCGAGAAGAAGCTCGGCTACCCGGTCCAGCTCGTGCCGGTGGCTGCCGGGATCATGTGGCAGGGCGTGGCGCGCGGCGATCTCGACGCGACGTTGTCCGCGTGGCTGCCCGTCACGCACGGCTCCTACTGGAGCGAATACAAGACGAAGGTCGTCGATCTCGGCGCGAACTTTCCCGACGCGAAGATCGGCCTGATCGTTCCCGACTACGTGAAGGCGAAGAGCATCGAGGATCTGAACGCCGAGAAAAGCAGCTTCGGCGGCCGGATCGTCGGCATCGACGCGGGCGCGGGCGTGATGCGCAAGACCGACGAAGCGATCAAGAGCTATGGCCTCAGCTACACGCTGATGCCGAGTTCGGGCAGCGCGATGACGGCCGAGCTGTCGCGCTCCGTCGGTGCGAACAAGCCGGTGATCGTGACCGGCTGGGCGCCGCACTGGATGTTCGCGAAGTGGAAGCTGCGCTTCCTCGAGGATCCGAAGAAGGTGTTCGGCGGCGCGGAGCACGTCGACAGCGTCGTGAACCCGCAGCTCGAAACGAAGGCCAAGCCGGTCGTCGCGTTCCTGAAGAAATTCCAGTGGAAGCCGGGCGAGATCGACAGCGTGATGCTCGCGATCCAGAACGGCTCGAAGCCGGAAGCGGCCGCCGATGCATGGATCGCCGCGCACGCCGATCGCGTGAATGCATGGACGGAAGACGTGAAGCAGTGATTCCTGCGTAGTTGGACGGAAACCGATCGGCAATCGGGGTCGGCTCGATTGCCGATCTTGTCCGGTTCCGCCTTCTCGAAAGGCGGTTAATCGGTACTGGCCGAATTCTCAAAGTGATCCGACGTGATTCGTCCTGGATGGATAAACAACCTTGAACTAAACCGCTGACGCGGTAGGGGGAGTGATTCAGCGTCACCGCACGATCAAAGGTGCGACGCATTCTCGAATGCGGCACCGGCAGCAGTGGGCTGCCTGGTCCGATTCGAGGAGACCCACCATGACAGCATTACGTCGACGCATGATCGAGGATATGCGCGTGCGCAACCTCGCGGCCAATACCCAGCGGGTGTACATCCAGTACGTGCGTGCCTTCGCGCAACATTTCGGGCGCTCGCCCGAGCAACTCGGCCCGGAGGAGATTCGCGCCTGGCGGGTGTATCTGGTCGAGGCCGGCCGCGCGGGCAGCACTCTGATGGTCGCGACCGCCGCGCTGCGCTTTCTCTACAACGTCACTCTCAGGCGCGGTTGGACGATCGACGAGATCGCCTCCTCGAAGGTACCGCGCACGTTGCCGGTCATTCTCAGCCCGGACGAGGTGATGCGCTTCTTTGAGTCGATCCGTAGCGTCAAGTACCGCGCGATCCTGATGACCGCCTACGCCGGTGGACTGCGGATATCGGAGGCGACCCGCCTGACGGTCAGCGACATCGACAGCCAGCGCATGGTGCTGCGCGTTGCCCAGGGTAAAGGACAGGCCGATCGTTACGTGATGCTGTCGCCCCGGCTGCTCGAGATCCTGCGCGAGTACTGGCGCCTTGGTCGTCCCGAACACTGGCTGTTCCCAGGTCGCTTCCCGGATCAGCCGATCGGTTCCGCCATACTGTCGCGAGCCTGCCAGAAGGCTCGCCAACGCGCCGGCATCAGCAAGCCCATCACGCCGCACGCGCTGCGACACGCGTTTGCCACGCACCTGCTCGAATCCGGCACCGACGTGCGGACTATCCAGTTGCTGCTCGGTCACCGTAGCCTCGCCACCACATCGCGCTATTTGAAGGTCGCGACCAGCACCGTGTGCGCGACCACCATCCCATTTGATCGGCTTCCTCAGCCAGCTGACACGTTCACGCCACCCGAGCCGTCGTCCGCCGGCGATTGAGCCGCGATCATGTCGCCCCGGCTGGAGCTGGCGGACATCCTGCGCCGCCATGGCCCGACCTATCGGCACCAGCATGCCGATGCGCTCAATCGCGCGCAGTATCGTGTCATGCGGGCCATCGAGCAATGCCGGACCGCGGCGCTCGGCGGTCATCTCGAGCAATGCGACGCCTGCGGCCATCAGCGCATTGCCTACAACTCGTGCCGCAACCGGCACTGCCCGAAGTGCCAATCGCTCGCCCGTGCGCGATGGCTCGACGACCGTCACGCCGATCTCCTACCGGTGCCGTACTTCCACGTGGTGTTCACGCTGCCCGAATCGATCGCCGCGATGGCCTTCCAGAACAAGCGCGTCGTCTACGAGATTCTGTTTCAGGCCACCGCCGAAACGCTGCAGACGATCGCCGCCGATCCGCGCCATCTCGGCGCCGCAATCGGCTTCATCGCAATCCTGCATACCTGGGGACAGAATCTGGTCCATCACCCGCACCTGCATTGCGTGGTGCCGGGCGGCGGCCTGTCGCCGGACGGGCAACGCTGGGTCGCCTGCCGCCCCGGCTTCTTCCTGCCCGTGCGCGTGCTCTCGCGACTGTTCCGCCGACTGTTTCTCGCGCGCTTGCAACAGGCCTTTGATACCGGCGCGTTGCAGTTCTGCTCGTCGCTCGCGCCGCTGGCCGAGCCCGGCGCATTGGCTCGCGCACTGGCCGACGCGCGTCGCACCGACTGGGTCGTCTATGCCAAGGCACCGTTCGGCGGCCCGCAACAAGTGCTCGACTATCTGGGCCGCTACACGCATCGCGTCGCGATCGCCAATCACCGCCTGCTCGCGTGCGACGGCACGCACGTGACGTTTCGGTGGAAGGACTATCGCCGACAGGGCAAGCCACGCGCAATGCGCCTGCCCGCGCACGAATTCATCCGGCGCTTTTTGCTTCACGTGCTACCGCGCGGACTCCAGCGCATCCGCCACTACGGGCTGCTCAGCAATCGCCTGCGCGAGGCGCGACTGGCCACCTGTCGCCGGATTCTCGGCGCAGAATCGCCACCGCGCGACACTTGCTCGCCACCGTCCGGCTATCGAGACCAATACGAGGCGCTGACCGGCTGCTCGTTACACGTATGTCCGGCTTGTTCCCAGGGGTGCATGTTCGACATCGGGCGCTGGCTGCCGAGCACCTCGCCACGAGCGCCGCCGGCGCAGGCGGCCGCATGAAACTCGCGCTGTCTCACGCTGCCCACCGTGTCCGCGCCGTCTCGGCTAACATGGCGAACCTGCTCGTGCCACATGCGTCCGTCAGGCGCCGCCGTCGCTTACGTTCACCGAGCGATCGCGTCAAACGAGTTGCGCGGTCAGTCAACGCGCACGCAATTCCCCGTGTACCCACCGGCTCGAACATCGCCGCTGGCGAAATCACCGGCAGCCGCAACGATTCAATGCCCATAGTCGTCACCGCCTGCGGAGCGGTTTAGCGCAAAGAATTTTTTACGAAGCGGAAACGGCCTCGTTCGCCGCGTCTAGACCAACTCAGTGCGCCGTTTCCGCTTCGCAAAAATCCTCTGCATTATCGGTCCATCATCGTGTTCGGTCTAAACTGACGGTCATGAAAACGCGCGAGACCCAATCCCCGAGCTTTCCCGACGACGCCGAACTGGCTGCGCTGCGCGCCTGGTACGCCGGGCTCGATGCCCGCGCGGCCGTGGCGCGCTATCTGGGCGAGCGTAAGCCGCCCGGGGTCTCCGCGCGCGGGGTGCTCGGCCGTATCCGGTGTGCGTTGGTCACGTTCGCGATGAGCCGGCACCGCGCTGATCTGGCGGAAACCTTCGGCGAGCGGTCGGCTAGGTCGGGTGCCGCGGTCGCGCGTGCCATGGCAGCGTTGCGCAGCCTGCCGGCTCCGGTACCGCACATTGCCGACGAAATCGATCAGTGGTTGCCACCGCGCGTGGTCGCCGCCCTGCAAGCGCATGGCATCCGGACGCTGGCCGATCTGACCGTGCGGATTCCGCGCCGGCGCCGTTGGTGGAGTGCGATCGACGGGCTTGGCGTTGCCGGCGCGCGTCGAGTGGAGGCGTTTTTTGCCGACCATCCGGCGCTGACCGAACGGGCGCGGGCCTTGATTGTCGCGGCACCGGCCGGAAACATTGTGCCGTGGGAGCAATTGCGTGTACCGCACGAAGTCGATGGCTCGCACAGACGGTTCCGGGCGCCGTGGGCCGCCTGTCTGCTGAATGCGTCCAACGACTACGAGGCGATCCAATCCTGGCTGTCGCTGCACGAATCCGCAGCGACGCAGCGCGCCTACCGCAAGGAGGCGGAACGCTTGATCCTGTGGGCGATCGCCGAGCGCGGCCGCGCGCTGTCGTCGCTCACCACCGACGACGCGATCGCGTACCGGGCATTCCTGCGGCGACCCACACACGCGGCTGCGTTGTATAGACGTGCCATCACGAGCATTGTGGTGGTCTGTGGAAAGCTCGCACATAAACAACTCTTCACCTGCTGGTCGGTGTGGATTCTGGAAGCAGTACGAATGCGGCCGGGCAAGGCGTTCCATCCTGTCCCGGCGCACTTGCGTTAGAACTTGTGGCGGATGCCGACGCGCGCCACGACCTGCTTCGCGCTACCCGGAGACGCGATGGACGTCGAGCCATTCCCGTAGATGAAGGCGAACGTCGAATCTCCCGCAGCCTTCTGAAATGCGGTAATCAGGAAGACGTCCGTACGCTTCGACAGGGAATAGTCGAGCATCAGGTTGACCTGATGCCACTTCGGGGCCGTCGAGGTGTTACCCGTGGTCTGCCTGCCATTGGTGAACGTGTAACCGCCGGCAACGAAAAGCGTCGACGTAACGTCGTAACGAGCATTAACTTCGTAGTTGTCCAATCGCAGGTAGTTCGCGACGATGGGACCGGAGGTGATGCCGCTGAGAACAGTGCGCGTCCACTCCAGACCGGCCTTCACCGGTCCGATGGTGTAGGTGCCGCCGACGCCGAAAATCCGCTGACGGCCTGCGACGAACGTCGCGTCCGCCGTCGAGGAAACAGCGCCATCCGTATTCGCCCCCGGATTGTTCATCTGCTCATACGCGGCACCGATTGCGATAGGGCCATTCGTGTAGCCGGCACCCACGCTCCACGCTTGATTGCGGTTGAATCCGCCAGCCTGGTTGCTGAAGCCATACAGGGCGCTCATCGAAAAGCCACCATAATTCTGGCTCTTGAACTTGACGGAGTTGTCGACCCGAAGGTTGTTGTCCGTGTTATCGCTGTCGAACATGTGCGAGAAGTAGCCGCCACCGTACGTACCATTCGCCGTGGGCGGTGCGAGGTAGTCGACCACGCTGTCGTACTGGCGACCGAACGTAACCGTGCCCCACTGATTGCTGCTCAAACCCACGAACGCCTGGCGGCCAAACATACGACCACCCTGGCCGAGGGTCCCATTGTTCACGCTGAATCCGTTTTCCAGCGTGAAGATGGCCTTCAGGCCACCGCCCAAGTCCTCCGCCCCCTTCAATCCCCAGCGACTAGCTTGGGGCGGTCCATCGACGAGAGTGAAATTTTTAGCGCCATTGCCTGCCTTCTGGTTACTGACATAGTTTACTCCGACGTCGATGATGCCGTAGAGCGTGACGCTGCTTTGTGCATATGCGGAACCTGCGGCGAGGCTGCTGAGCACTGCCGATGTGACGAGTATTTTCTTCATGGACCAAACCCCTGTATGTCAATTAGGACTACGAAAATTTTTCTTTTTAAAAAATTTCGTTTAGCGAACTTCGGCAGGACAGATATCAGTCCCGCTTTCCGAGACGTTGCTCCAGACGGCTCGAAAGGAAGCTGCCCGGATAAATCAGCAGGAAGTAGACAGCGGCCACGGTCGTGAAGATTTCCAGCGGCCGGTAGTAGGCGCTGCTCAGCAGTCGCCCCTGGTACATGATTTCCTGCACTGCGAGAACTGAACCGAGTGAAGTCACTTTGGCCAGTTCGATACCGCGGTTGGTAAACGCGGGCAGCATGCGCTTGAACACCTGCGGCAGGATGATTCGGCGCATCGTCGTGCAATACGACATCCCAATCGCCTTGCCACCTTCCCATTGGCCACGTCCGATGGACAGGATGCCGCTACGATAGATTTCCGTACAGTAGGCCGAAGTGTTGAGAACGAGTCCCATCAGGCATGCCGTTACCGGAGAGAGTTGCGTACCGAGGATGATGGGAAATGCGTAGTAAAACCAGATGAGCTGGATGAGAACCGGGGTGTTCCGGAATATCTCGACGAATGCGATGCACGGATAATTGAGCCATCGAATGTGCGAGATACGTCCGAGACTCAGGAAGAATCCGATAAGCAGGCTGAGCGGAAACGCAATGACCCACATTTCCGCAGTGAGGCCAACTCCGCGCAGCAGCACCGGAACGCTTTTCTCGATGACACTCAAATCCCAAGTGAAGTCCATGGCTGCCCCTTATGCGTAACGCGCCAAGCGGTGTTCGCCGATACGCACAATCATGCTCATCGTGAACAGCGAGATGAAGTAGAGGAACGCGACCGTCGAGTAGACTTCCAGTGGCCGGAATGTCTGGCTGTTGACCTGCATCGCTTGGTATACGAGGTCCGCATACGCGAGCGTGGATGCGAGGGAAGTCGTCTTCAGAAGCTCGAAGGAACGCTCAACGAACGGGCCGACCATGCGGCGCGTCGCCTGCGGCAAAATCACACGAATCATGATTTGGGGGTAGCGCATGCCAATCGCGCGCGCGCCTTCCCACTGACCTCGTTCCACCGAGGTGATGCCGCCTCGGAAGACTTCCGCGTAAAACGCGCCGGACTGAGTCGACAGCGCAATGATGGCGGCCCAGTACGGGTCAAGGCTCACGTTCGCGACAACCGGTAGTGCGTAGAAAAACCAGTAGAAGTGCACAATTGGTGGCGTGTTTCGGTAAAACTCGGTAAACCAGGTCGCCGGCTTTGAAAACACGCGATGCCGGGAAAGCCGACCGATAGCCACCACGATTCCAATCACCACACCAAGGACAATCGACACCAGTGCGAGCCGGAAGGTGCCGATGAGTCCGGCAAGGAGCATGGTTTTATGGAGCCAGACGGCTCCGAAGTCCCAGTGATATTCCATCATGCTGTCCTGAAATGCTGCGTATTTCGGGCGGCTTGGAATGCCACCCGTCCTTGCGGTGCTTTTACTGCTTGACGTCCTTTTCCATCACGGTCGGCATCTTTGCCGGGTCGAGACCCTTGGTCTTCAGATAGTCGGCATAGATTTTCTGGACCGTGCCGTCTTGGTAATACTTCGCGAACTCCTGATTCATGAAGTCCTTTAGAGGCCAGTTCAAAAAGGCTGCTCGATACGCCTGAAGATGTTCCAACAGACAAGCGAGCAACCGAGTTTCAGGAATGCTTCGTGAATGTCGGCACGTCGCTCGAAGCGAGTGCGTAGGCGACGA
>NZ_JAAGPP010000008.1:0-234 GCF_017104975.1 Burkholderia sp. Ac-20344 | reverse complement strand
GGAAGACAGATGATAGATGTAAGCAGCACGCACATCAGAGAGACGCACGGAGGTGATAGACACAATACAGCGAAGGTGACAGGTAATACAAGGAGAGAATATGAGTGATGAGATGCAAAATGACGTCATCACAAAGAAAGACAAAGGAAGTGCATGAGTATAAGGAGGGATACTGGAACAATAATCTGGGCAGGTAGTTATTTTTTTTTTTTTTTTTTTTATTTTTTTTTTTTA
>NZ_JAAGPP010000007.1:0-112670 GCF_017104975.1 Burkholderia sp. Ac-20344 | reverse complement strand
GACGCCGCCACGCGCGACCGCGCCGAACGTGCGTTCTCCGACACGCTGCGCATCGCGCTCAACCAGCTCGCGTCGCTGCTGCAGCCGCAGGACATCACGCGCGAATCGCTGCCGCCGCAGCTCGTGCGCGACTGGGTCGCGCCGGACGGCCACGCGCTCGTGCAGATTTCGCCGAAGGTGCCGAAGGGCGTCGACCCGAACGACGACACGATGCTGCGCCGTTTCGCGAAGACCGTGAAGGCCGCGGAGCCGGGCGCGACCGGCGGGCCGATCTCGATCCTGCATTCGGCCGACACGATCATCAACGCGTTCCTGCATGCGGCACTGTGGTCGATCATCTCGATCACGGTCCTGCTGTGGGTCACGCTGCGCCGCTTCGGCGACGTGCTGCGCACGCTGGTGCCGCTGCTCGTGTCGGGCGTCGTGACGCTCGAACTGTGCGTCGTGCTCGGCATGCCGCTCAACTTCGCGAACATCATCGCGCTGCCGCTGATGCTCGGCGTCGGCGTCGCGTTCAAGGTGTATTTCGTGATGGCGTGGCGCGCGGGGCAAACCGGGTTGCTGCACTCGAGCCTCACGCACGCCGTCCTGTTCAGCGCCGCGACGACGGCGACCGCATTCGGCAGCCTGTGGCTGTCGCACCACCCGGGCACGTCGAGCATGGGCAAGCTGCTCGCGCTCGCCCTGACCTGCACGCTGATCGGCGCCGTGGTGTTCCAGCCCGTCCTGATGGGCAAACCGCGCGTCAAACGCGCCAAGAACCAATCGCAAGGAATCAATGAATAAGGTGCGAATCATTGCGGCGACCGTTGCCGCCAGCGCAGCGCTGACCGGCTGCGCGACGGGACCGAACCGCAACCCCAACGACCCGCTCGAGCCGATGAACCGGGCGATGTACACGTTCAACGACACCGTCGACACGAACATCGCCCAGCCGATCGCGAAGGGGTACCAGAAGGTCACGCCGACGCCCGTGCGCACCGCGATCAGCAACTTCTTCTCGAACCTCGGCGATCTCGGCAACATGGCGAACAACCTGTTGCAGCTGCGCATCACCGATGCGACGCAGGATCTGATGCGCGTGGCGATGAACTCGGTGTTCGGCGTCGCCGGCCTGATCGACATCGCGACCCCGGCCGGGCTGCCGAAGCATCACCAGGACTTCGGCCTGACGATGGCGCGCTGGGGCGTGCCGTCGGGCCCGTACCTCGTGCTGCCCGTGTTCGGGCCGAGCACGATCCGCGACGGCGTCGGCCGCGCGGTGGACGTGCGCTTCAACCTGCTGAACTACATCGAGCCGGCCGCGCGCAACCCGATGTACATCGCGCAGTTCATCAGCGCGCGTTCGGACCTGCTCGGCGCGACCGACCTGCTGAAGCAGGCCGCGCTCGATCCGTATTCGTTCGTGCGTGACGCGTACCTGCAGCAGCGCAAGTCGCTGACGTATCGCAGCCAGTCGTCGTCGGCCGCGCTGCCGACCTACAACGAGCCAGGTGAATCCGGCGCCGTGCCGGCCGCGACGCCGGCCGTTCCGGGGTTGCCGAACTACGAGGATCCGGGCGACTCGGGCGGTGCATCGGGCGCTACGCCGAACAACGCGCCGGCCGCACCGGGGTTGCCGAAGTACGACGATCCGGGCGCGGACAATGCGATGCCGGCGGCTGCGCCGGCTGCGGCATCGGCAACCGCACCGGCGACGCCTGCGAGCAGTCCGGCCGCGCAGTAACGCCGCAACGGCCTACGCCGCAAAGACAAAGAGCGCTGCAGTTCAATGCAGCGCTCTTTTTTTGTCCGCGAGAAATGGAAGACCGGGAAGAGAAGGGCGAGAAAGGCGGCGCGTACCGCTCAGACGATCCGCATCGCGCCGGCACGCTCGAACGCGTGCCGCGCCTGGATCAGCGTCGTGCGCGCCGCGCGCGCGTCGCTCGCGACCTGCAGCAGCGGGCCGAGCTGCGACGGCTGCTTCAGCAGTTCACGCAGGATCGGCAGGATCGCCGTGCTGCCGTCGTCGCGCAGGCCGGCCGTCGCCGCGCGCGGCAGCGTGCGCCACGCCGGATCGACGATCGCGCGGCACACCGCGAACGGTACGCCGCGCGCGGCCGCAAAGGCCGCCGCGATATGCGACTCCATGTCGACGGCAAGCGCGCCCTTCGCGCGATGCAGCGACGTCTTTTCCTGTTCGCTGACGACCGGTGCGCCGACGGCCGCGATCGTGCCGCGCGTGATGCGCGCCCAGACCGGCGTGTCGTGCAGTGCGGCGACGAGCCGCGCGCTCCAGCCCGCATCGGTCTCGACGCGACCGAACGGCCCGTCGATCGCGTTCGCGATCACGAGTGCGCCGGGCGCCAGGTCGGGCGCGAGCCCGCCCGCCGTGCCGAAACTCACGATGCCCGCGCAACCGCGCGCGGTCGCCTCGGTCAGCGCGCGTTCGAGCCGGTCGGCCCGTGCGGCAAAGACGGCTTCGACACCGTCGCCGCGCGCGATGCGCGCCTCGAACGCCATCCCCGTCACGGCGATGACGGGCAACGTGCCGATGGATTGCGGCGCCACGCGTTACAGCCCGACCGTTACGCGCGTCGTATTGTCGCGCTTCAGGTTGCGATAGCGCGCGAGCGCCCACAGCGGGAAGAACTTGCGATAGCCGTGATAGCGCAGGTAGAACACGCGCGGGAAGCCCGTCGCCGTGAAGCGCGTCTCGTCCCACAGGCCTTCGTCGTTCTGGTTGGCGATCAGGTAGTCGATACCGCGCGCAACCGCCGGGTTGTTCACCTCGCCGGCCGCCATCAGGCCGAGCAGCGCCCACGCGGTTTGCGACGCGGCGCTCGGTGCCTGCTCGAAGCCGCGATAGTTCAGCTTGTAGCTGTCGCCGTCCTCGCCCCAGCCGCCGTCCTTGTTCTGGATCGACAGCAGCCACTGCGCGCCGCGCTTCATGCGCGGATCGTCCGGCGTCAGGCCGGCCGCGTTCAGCGAGCACAGTGCCGTCCACGTGCCGTACACGTAATTCATCCCCCAGCGGCCGTACCAGCTGCCGTCAGGCTCCTGCTCCTTGAGCATGTAGTCGAGCGCACGGCGCGCCGGCTCGCTGTTCAGCGGTGTCTCGCCGAGCTGCGACAGCATCGACAGGCAGCGGCCCGACACGTCGGCCGTCGGCGGATCGAGCAGCGCGCCGTGATCCGAGAACGGGATGTTGTTCAGGTAGTACTGCGTGTTTTCCGGTTCGAACGCACCCCAGCCGCCGTCGCTGCTCTGCATCCCGACGACCCACTCGCGCGCACGCGCGATCGAATCGCGATAGGCGTCGTTCCGCTTGAGTGTCTGCGCGCGCTCCATCGCCACCGCGACCACCGCCGTATCGTCGACGTCCGGGTAGTGCGCGTTCGCATACTGGAATGCCCAGCCGCCGGGCCGCACGTTCGGGCGACGCGAGATCCAGTCGCCGCGTACGTCGAGGATCTGCAGCGGGCGCAGCCATTCGAGGCCGCGGATCGCGGCGTCCTCGGCACGCGCGTCGCCCGTTTCGAGCAGCGCATGCGCGGCGAGCGACGTGTCCCACACCGGCGACAGGCACGGCTGGCAATACGCTTCGTCGTCGTGCACGACGAGCAGCTTGTCGAGCGCCTTGCGCGCGATCGCCCGGTTCGGGTGATCTTCCGCGTAGCCGAGCACGTCGTACATCATCACCGCGTTGGCCATCGCCGGATAGATCGCGCCGAGGCCGTCCTCGCCATTCAGGCGCTCGTCGACGAACGACACGGCCTGGCGGATCGCGCGTTCGCGCGTGTAGTTCGGGAACAGGCCGTCTACCGCGCGCAGCGCATGGTCGACCACGCGGAAGAACGCGAACCAGCCGGCGCTCTGGTGGCCCTGGCGCGGCAGCAGCCCGGCGTTGACGGGCGGATCGATGAACAGCTCGTCGATGCGCACGCCGCGCGGGTTCTTCGCGAGCGGGCGCTTCGCGTTCAGCACGAGCAGCGGCACGATCACGGTGCGCGCCCAGTACGACACCTTCGACAGATGGAACGGGAACCACTGCGGCAGCAGCATGATCTCGACCGGCATCATCGGCACTGCGCGCCACGGAATCGCGCCGTACAGCGCGAGCTGGATGCGCGTGAACACGTTCGACATCTCGGCGCCGCCCATCGCGTGAATGGCCTTGCGCGCACGCTGCATGTGCTCGGCGTTCTCGTCGTCGCCGATCACCTTCAGCGCGAAATACGCCTTCACGCTCGCGCTGATGTTCGGTGCGCCGTCGGTGAACAGCGGCCAGCCGCCGTCGGCCTGCTGGATGCGGCGCAGGTACTTGCCGATCTTCTGTTCGAGCTCGAGGTTCGGCGTCTCGCCGAGATAGTGGACGAGCAGCACGTATTCGGCGGGAATCGTCGAATCGGCTTCGAGTTCGTAGACCCAGTGGCCATCCGCGTTCTGCGCGGCCAGCAACGCGTCGGTCGCACGCGCGACGGCTGCGTCGACGCCGGCCGGCACGGTGCCGGCGGACAGGGTAGCCATTTCGGTGAGATCGTTCATCGGTCCCTCTCTTATTGTGTCTGGAGCACGTCCGCGGCCAGCTGGCCGGAACGGATCGCGCCCTCGATCGTGGCGGGCAAGCCGGTGGCAATCCAGTCGCCCGCCAGTACAAGATTGGTCCAGCGCGTGCGCACGGCCGGACGCTTCATTTCCTGCGACGGCACCGCCGCAAAGCCCGCACGCGGCTCGACGACGAGCTGCCACGCGGGGATGGTTTCCGGGTTCGCGCCGGTCACGCGCGCGACGTCTTCCCAGATGCGCCGCGCGAGCGTGTCGTGCGGCGTGTCGAGCCAGCGGCCCGCGTCGCGGATCGTCGCCGCGAGCTGGCCGCCGCCGGTGCGCACCGCATCGACGACACCGTTCACGACGGCCGTCTGCAGCGGCGTGCCGGCCGGCGCTTCGACCGCGAAATACGCGGTCACGACCGCGCTGAACGTATCGGGCGCGGTGAGTTCGGGCACGAGCGGCTGCGCGACCTCGGGCGGCACGGCCAGCACGACGGCGTCGCCCGGCGCGAGATCGATCCGCTCGCCGCCGACCGAGACCGCATCGACCGCATTGCCGTGCGCACCGAATTCGAACGCGTCGAGCCGCGAGTTCAGCCGGATCTGCGCGCCGCCGTGCTGCAGCATGCGCAGCGCCGGTTCGACGAACGCGCTGCCGAGGCCGTGGCGCGCGACGAGCGGACGGCAGCCGGGGCCGCCCGCGGCAAACGTGCCGTACAGCGCCGCACGCGCGAGCTCGGCGCTCGCGTGGCGCGGCTCGACGTTCAGCACACCGAGGAAATACGGCCTCAGCCAACGTTCCCACAGCACGCCGTCGCATCGCATCGTCTGGGCGAGTGAACGGCCCATGCGCGCGAACGCGAGCGGGGCGAGCGCGAGGTAGTCGAGCGGCGTCGTGCCCGGCGCGCGCGACGCGGCATCGAACAGCCACGACGGCCAGCGCCCGTTGCCGAAGCGCAGCGTCCAGCGCTGCTGCGACGCGACGTCGACGACCGGGAGTTCAGGCAGCGCGGGCCCCGCGAGCCGGTCGGCCGCGCCGATCGCGCGCAGGTAGCGCTGCGTCGCGGGCTGTCCCGCGAACACCGTGTGCAGCCCGCTGTCGAGCGTCGTGTTCAGCGTCCCGTCGAACCACGAGCGGCAGCGGCCGCCCGCATGCGCGTGCGCGTCGTGCAGCACGATGCGTCGCCCGCGGCGTTGCAGCTCGACCGCGGCCGACAGGCCGGCAAGGCCGGCGCCGATCACGTGGACGGTCCTGGGCATCGACTCGGTCGGCTCAGAACAGCGCGTAGCGCGCGGCGATCATCAGCATGCGCGCCTTCGGCTTGCGCAGCGGCGCGCGCGGGAAGGCAAAGCCGCGTGCGATCGCGGCTTCGAGAATGCAGCGATACGCGCCCGACATGATGCGCGGCGCCTTCACCTGTGCACGCGGGCAGGTATCCATCACCGCGTCGGCCTGGCGGAAGTGCTCGAGCGCGCGCTCGACGAGCGTCGCGCACACGCGCGGCAGCGCCGGATCGCGCACGATCGTCGCCGGGTCGGTGATCGCGATGCCTTCGCGCGCAAGCAGCTCGCGCGGCAGGTAGCAACGGTTGATCGCCGCATCGTCGTCGATGTCGCGCAGGATGTTGGTCAGTTGCAGCGCACGGCCGAGGTGATGCGACAGCGTGATCCCTTCGGCTTCAGGCATCCCGAAAATCCTCACCGACAGCCGGCCGGCCGCGCTCGCCACGCGATCGCAGAAGAGGTCGAGCGTCGGTTCGTCGGGTGCGCAGATGTCTTCGACCGCATCCATCGCCATCCCGTCGATCATCGCGTGGAAGTCGTCGCGCTGCAGGTTGAATGCGCGGATCTCGCGGTCGAGCGCGGCCAGGTGGCGCGGCGGGCGGCCGGCGAAGCACGCGTCGATGTCCGCGCGCCAGCGATCGAGGCCCGCGTTGCGCTCGGCGCGCGGCAGGTCGCTGTCGGCGATGTCGTCGACCGCGCGGCAGAATGCGTAGACCTGGAACATCGCATCGCGCTGCACGGCCGGCAGGATGCGCATCGCGAGATAGAAAGAACTGCCCGATGTGACGGCAGCGGCGTCGGTTTCTTGTTCGTCCACGACGGAATTGGAAACGGCCAAGACGAGCTCCACGGAGACACCCACGCGGGGCGATTGAAGAAGCCATGCCCGGCTGGGATGGTCAGGGTGTCAAATGCGTGCGAGATATGCGAACGATCGACGCAGACAGGCACAAATTACCGGCCGGAAGCCGGAATTGGGCGAAAGTATAGCAATCTTTGAAGTTCGATGGCGGACACGCGCCGCGTCCGGCGGCATGCCGGAAGCCGCCGGCCGGCAAGCGTGGCCGGCACGAGCGGGAGCCGGCGCCGGCGGCGCGTCAGCCGTAAACGATGTCGCGCTGCAGGTCGAGCGCAATGAGCCCCATTTCGCGGGTGAGCTGCAGCATCGAGCGACGTTCGAGGCGCGAGCCCATGAAGCTCGTCACGCGGCCGTCGGGCTCCGCGGTGAACTGGAACACCGCACCGCCCGTGCCGAACCACGCCCCCGGCACATCGGGCGATTCCTGCCAGTCGATCTGCGCGAACACGCGCGCGATGCCCGCGCGCACCAGGTCGCCCGGGCCGATCGGCGGCGCGATGTCGCCCAGGTCGTCGAGCGAATAGGGGCCGGGTTTGTCCGGCTTCCGGTAGAAGAGATAGTCGACGTTCATGGGGCGCAATCGCAGGCAAACCCACAAATTAGCGTGCTTCGGGATAAATTCATATCGGATACGAACGAAATGTGGCCTGCACGAGACAAGAGGGACAGATCGAAACCGGCCCCTCTGGGCGCGCGCGGGTTCGTCTAAGATGACACCTTCCTCGAAATCTAAAGACCCGGACATCATGGAGACGAACGCAAGCGCCACCCCGCAGTCCGATCATCCCGTTTTCGTGCTCGTGCACGGCGCCTGGCACGGTGCATGGTGCTACGCGCACGTCGCGGCCGCGCTGGCCGAGCGCGGCCACCTGTCGATCGCGCGCGACCTGCCCGCGCACGGCATCAATGCCCGCTTTCCCGCATCCTACCTCCAACGCCCGCTCGACAAGGACGCGTTCGGCGCCGAGCCGTCGCCGGTCGCGAACACGACGCTCGACGATTATGCGACGCAGGTGATGCAGGCGGTCGACGACGCGTACGCGCTCGGTCACGGCAAGGTCGTGCTCGTCGGGCACAGCATGGGCGGCCTCGCGATCACGGCGGCCGCCGAACGCACGCCGGAAAAGATCGCGAAGATCGTCTATCTCGCGGCCTTCATGCCCGCGTCGGGCGTGCCGGGCCTCGACTACGTGCGCGCACCCGAGAACAAGGGTGAAATGCTCGGCCCGCTGATGCTGGCGAGCCCGCGCGTCGCCGGTGCGCTGCGCATCGATCCGCGCAGCGGCGACACTGCGTATCGCGAGCTCGCGAAGCGCGCGCTGTACGACGACGTGCCGCAGGCCGACTTCGAGGCCGTCGCGAACCTGATGACCTGCGACGTGCCGGCCGCGCCGTTCGCGACCGCGATCCCGACGACGGCCGCGCGCTGGGGCGCGATCGACCGCCACTACATCAAGTGCCTGCAGGATCGCGTGATCCTGCCCGGGCTGCAGCAGCGCTTCATCGACGAAGCCGACGCGTTCGCGCCCGGCAACCCGACCCACGTGCACCAGCTCGACAGCAGCCATTCGCCGTTCATATCGCAGCCGGCCGTGCTGGCCGGCGTGCTCGCCGACATCGCGAAAAGCTGAGCGCGGCACGCATCCGCTCCGCGCGCAGCGGGGCGAATTCGCCGCCTATGCGTACGCGACCGACCGATCGCGCCCGAGCCGCTTCGCGCGATAGAGCGCGGCGTCGGCCTCGTTGACGAGCACGTCGCTGGTCGGCGCGCCCGTCTTCGCACACGCGCCGCCGACGCTCGCCGTCACCGGCACGCTGACGCCCTCCGCATCGACCGGCATGCTGCCGATCGCATCGCGCACCTTGTCGGCCACGCGCATCGCCTCGTCGAGATTCGTGCACGGCAGCAGCAGCGCGAATTCCTCGCCGCCGAAGCGGCCGAACGTATCCTGCGCGCGCACGATCGACGCGACGCGGCGCGCCGTCTCGCGCAGCACGGCATCGCCGGCCGCGTGCCCGAAACGGTCGTTGATCGTCTTGAAGTGGTCGAGGTCGAACAGCAGCACCGACATGTCGCCGCCGTAGCGCTGCCAGCGCGCGAATTCGTCGCCGAGCCGCGCCTCGAAGAAGCGCCGGTTCGCGATGCCGGTCAGGCCGTCGCGATTCGCGTGTTCGCGCAGCTTCGCGACCGCTTCCTCGCGCTCGCGCTGCATCACGCTCACATGCGTGACGTCCGAGATCGTCACGCACACGGCTTCGACGTCGCGGCCGCGCGTGAGCGGCATGAACGTGCAGTCCTGCTGCATGTAGTCGACGCCGCCCGTGATCGGCCGGTCGTGCTCGAAGCGGAACAGGTAGGGCCGCTGCTCCCACGAGCTGAACGCGAAGCTGCCGAGCTGGAACACGCTCTCGAGCTTGCGCGACAGCCACGCGCGCGGCAGGTCGGGAAAACGGTCGAACAGGTTGCGGCCGATCACGTCGGCGGCCGGGATGCCGCTGTGGTCCTGCATGAAGCGATTCCACATCAGCACGGTCATCGCGCGGTCGAGCACGAACAGGCCGAAGCCCACCCGCTCGATCACGAGGTCGCTCAGCGACGGGGTAGCGGCCGTCATAGCGCGGACAGCAACGCGTCGAGCGCGTCGCCCATCAGCCGGATCGAATCCTCGGCCATCAGCATCACGAAGTGCGCCCGGAACGCGTGGTCCTCGAGCCCGAAGTTCACTTCCAGCAGCAATGCCACGCTCCATGCCAGCTCGGTCGGCTGGAAGACGTCGTCGAACGACACGTTCGCGCCGAGCAGCCCCGGCGGAAAGAACACGGGCTTGCGGCCGAGTTCGTCGAGGATCGACGCGACGCAGGCGCCCATCAGCACGTTCGCGACGTCGAACACGACTTCGTCGGGCGTCGCCATCCCGCCGTACACGCCGTCGCCGAACGTGCGGTCGACGACCGACATGAGCCGCGCGATCCCCGCGGTGCGGCACAGCACGATCGCCTCGCCCTTGATGTCGGAACGGAAACCCTGGCGCACGGCGGTCACGTTGTCGTGAATGCCCGTCATCTCGCGCAGCGCGTCGCCCGCGTCGCTCGCTTTCACGACCCGCACGCGCGGCACCGACAGCTCGATGAAGTGCCCGAGCAACAACGCGAGCCGCGCGGCGGCGCGGCCCATTGCAAGGTTGGCGATTTCCTGCAACGCGTCGCGTTGCTCCGCCGTGAACACCGATTCAGGCATACAACCCATACTCCTTGAGAATGGGCAGCAATGCCTCCGACGTCACGGGTTTGGCTACGAATGCGATCGCGCCCAATTCGCGCACGCGTGCTTGCGCCTGCGGCTGGATATCGGCGGATACCACGATCACGAACGTGTTCAGATCTTCGTGGCGCAGTGTCTCCAGGACCTGATATCCGCTCATGTCGGGCATCGTCAGGTCCAGAAACATTACGGAAGCTTTGCCGTCACGATAGAGCGCCAAGGCCTCTCGACCATTCGCGGCATACGCGATATCGACGTCCCAGCCTCCCGGCAGCGCCTTTGTCAGAAGTTTGCGAGCGAGCAGCGAATCGTCGGCAATTACAATCGGCAAAGGCATGGAGCGAAGCGGTATACGGAGTGGTCTCTCTCGCGTTAACGACCGCGCGGCGCGCTTCTTGAGGCGCCAATGCGTTCGGGCGCGGGCAACCGCCTTGCGGCCGCGCGCGGGCGACGCGACGCGGGTGCGCGCGACGCACCGCGCGGCGAACGCCGGCGGGCGCATATATCTGTCATAGGGAAAGCAAGGCGCGATTCTCGGAGTAAACCAGAGGCGATGCAACTCGCCATTTTCGCCATTTCGAACAGAATTGGTCCAAACGCACGTCATTCCGAAAACAGCCGCGACCATTTTCGAGATAAGCACGCAAAATTTTTCCTTGTGTACGTTTGCGCTGCCGGATTCGTCGCGTTTTCAATCTGACGGTTTCCCGCTGTCGGAATCGACAGGATGGCTGGCGTCCGGGGCCGCGCAGCGGGCCGTCGCAACTCGTTTATGATGGCAGGCACCTCTGCCTGACCCGCTTCTTCGATGACGTCCGACCGGCCCGCCGATTCCCACGCTCCCGCCTCCCCACCCGCCGACGACTGGCAGGACGACGGCAACTATGCGTCCGGTGCGCCCGAGCACGATTTCGCGGTGCGCCGCGTGACGCTGATCGTGCTGCTCGTCGCGGCGATCGTGCTGCCCTGCATCTACGTCGTGGTGATGGCGTACAACGACCTGAAGACGCGCGAGGCTGCCGCGAGCGACGTGACGATGCGCACCGTGCGGGTGGCCGAAGAGCACGCACTCAAGGTGTTCGACCTGAGCGAAACGCTCGATGCGCGCATCGTCGATCTCGTGCAGGACATGGACGACGCGACCGTGCGCAACCGGGAGTCCGACATCCACGAAGCGCTGAACACGATCGGCGGCGGGTATCCGCAGGTGGCCGCCGTGTCGATCTTCGGCGCGAGCGGGATGCTGCTCGCGAACAGCCTCTACTATCCGGCGCCCTATGCGTCGATCGCGAATCGCGACGACTTCGCCGGCATCCGCGACGGCAAGGTGATCGAACACATCTCGCGGCTGATGATGGGGCCGCTCAAGCTCGAGAACATTCCCGTGTTCAACACGGGCGTCGCGCGGCGCCATAGCGACGGTTCGTTCGCCGGGATGGTGTCGATCGCGCTGAAGTCGTCGTATTTCAACGCGTTCTACCGCGACCTGCTCGGCGGCGCCGGCACGCCGATGACGATGGCGCTCGCGCGCTCGGACGGCGCGGTGATCGCGTCGTATCCGCCGCCGCCGGCACTCGCGCACACCGATCGCGCCGCCACGTTCGGCGACGCGCGCAACGATCCGCGCGCCGGTATCGTGCGCGTGCGCCACGACGGCGCGAACAGCGAGATCGTCGCGTATCGCCAGGTCGGCAGCTATCCCGTCTACGTGACGTGCGCGTACCGCACGTCGGCGATCTGGCGTGAATGGTACGAACACCTGAGCGTGCTGTTCATCTCGATGTTCGCGCCGTCGATCGCGCTGTGGTCCGTGATCTGGCTGTCGCTCAAGCGGCTGAAGGCGGAAGAGGAGGCGTGGGACCGCTGGCAGGCCGAAGCGTCGATGCGGCGCTCGATCGAATCGGCGTACCGGCAGTCGCGCAAGATGCAGGCGCTCGGCAACCTCGTCGGCAGCGTCGCGCACGACTTCAACAACCTGCTGATGATCATCTCGAGCAACGTGCAGATCGTGCGGCGGCGCGAGGCCCAGCATCTCGACAAGGAACTCGGCGCAATCGAACGCGCGCTGAAGAACGGGCAGTCGCTCACGCGCCAGCTCCTCGGCGTCGCGCGCAAGCAGCCGCTGCACAACGAGACGATCGACGTCGGGCAATGGGTCGGCACGTGCCGCGAACTGCTGAAGACGTCGCTCGGCTCGAAGTCGTCGCTGGTCGTCGCGATCGAGCCCGGCGTGTGGCCGATCCGCGTCGACGTCGCGGAGCTCGAGCTCGCGGTGATCAACCTCGCGGTCAACGCGCGCGACGCGATGGCGGCCGGCGGCCGCTTCACGGTCGGCGCGCGCAACGTGACGCTGCGTCGCGAGGACGGCTTTCCGCTGACCGGCGATTTCGTGCAGATCTCGCTCGACGATACGGGTTCGGGCATGGCGCCCGACGTGCTCGCGCGCGCGTTCGAACCGCTGTTCACGACGAAGGCGCAGGGGATGGGGACGGGGCTCGGCCTGCCGCAGGTGTTCGCGTTCTGCGAACGCTCGGGCGGCCTTGCAACGATCGACAGCGCGGTCGGCGCCGGCACGTCGGTGCGCCTCTACCTGCCGCGCGCACGCGCCGAGGATGTCGTCGCGCGGCCGCAGGCGGTCGTGCATGAAGCGGGGGCGGGGGCAGGCGCGCTCGCCGGCTTGCACGTACTGCTCGTCGAGGACAACAGCGAAGTCGCGGCCGGCACCGAAGCGCTGCTGTCGCTGCTCGGGCACCGCGTGACCTACGCGCCCACCGCCGACGACGCGCTGCACCTGATCGAAGGCGCAGCCGCGAACGACGCGTTCGACCTCGTGATTTCGGATATCCACATGCCGGGCCGCCTGAACGGCATCGACCTCGCCGAAGCAGTCGAGAAGCGGCCGGAGAAACTGCCCGTGATTCTCGTCACGGGTTACGCGGAGGAGCTCGACCGCACGCGCACCGTCAACGTCCGCGTGCTGTCGAAGCCGTTCGACATCGCACTGCTCGACGAGATCCTGCTGGGCATCCGCGAAGCGCGCGACGCACGGCACGCCGGCACGTGACCCGCTGCGTGCGGGCCGGCGCCGGCGGCAGCATGAACGGTTGCGACGCTCAGGCCGACTTCAGCAAGCGCACCCAGCCCGTGTAGCGATCGACGAAGCCCTGCAGGAACTTGCGGGTGTCTTCGCTGACGATCTGGCCCTGGTCGTCGATGCGCGCCGGGTCGTGCTTGATGAACATCTCGGGCTGCCCGAGCGTCTTCACGTCGAGGTACGCGAGCACGTTGCGCAGGTGCTGCTGCGCGAGCGCGGTGCCCGTCGCGCCCGGCGACGTGCCGAGCACCGCACCCGGCTTGCCCGACCACGAGTTGGAACCCCACGGGCGCGAGCCCCAGTCGAGCGCATTCTTCAGCACGCCCGGAATCGAGCGGTTGTACTCGGGCGTGACGAACAGCAGCGCGTCGGCGGCTTCGATCGACTGCTTGAAGCGCTTCGCGACTTCCGGGAAATCCGCGTCGTAGTCCTGGCTGTACAGCGGCAGTTCGCCGATCTCGACGAACTCGAACGAGAAATCGGCGGGGGCGAGCGAGATCACGGCGTGCGCGAGCGCGCGGTTCCACGAAGCGCGACGCAGGCTGCCGACGACCACAGCGATGCGATAGGACATGGCATTCTCCTTCCGGTGAGTGAGGAATCGGATCGATTGATTCCGAACGAGCGACAAAGGTCTGTTTATAGGCAAGCCAGCCCGCGAACCGCCCCACGGGGCCGTCAGGCCGACTTTCCACAAGGTTTTCCACAGAAATTGTGGATAACTTGGCCGTTATGTTCCGACGTTACAGATTGCCCGCCGCGCGTCGTCGCCGACACGCGACACAGGGTTCGGCAAGGATAGCGCAGCGCGCCCGCCGGTTTCGTGAATTCGTGACGGAACATGCGTTGCAGGCCGGCACCGCGCCCAGTAAGCTGCTCGCACCGCGACGCGCGCACTTGGTGGCGCACGTGCGCCTGCCTCGAGAGACCGCAACCCAGACATGCCGTCCGCCTACGACGACCCCGCCTATCTCGCGCAACTGCGGCGCGACCTGCTGCGCTTCGCGCGACTCCAGCTCCGCGATGCCGATGCGGCCGAAGACGCCGTGCAGGAAGCGCTCGCCGCCGCGTGGTCGCACGCGGGCGACTTCGCCGGGCTGTCGGCGCACAAGACCTGGGTGTTCGGGATCCTGCGCAACAAGCTGATCGACGTGCTGCGCGCCCGGCAGCGGACGGTGAGCCTGTCCGCGCTCGATGCGGAGCTCGACGGCGAATCGGTGCTCGATCGCGAGCTGTTCAAGGAAAACGGGCACTGGGCCGCACATGCGAAGCCGCGACCGTGGCCGCGCCCCGAAACGCTGTTGCAGCAGCAGCAGTTCTGGACGCTGTTCCAGGCCTGTCTCGACCACCTGCCGGAGCAGATCGGGCGCGTGTTCATGATGCGCGAATTCCTCGACGTCGAAATGACGGACATCTGCAGCGAGTTGACGCTGACGACGAATCATTGCAGCGTGCTGCTGTATCGGGCGCGCACGCGCCTGCGAACCTGCCTGAGCGAACAAGGACTGACGACCGAAGATGCTGCCGGGGAAATGTACTGACGTGACGCGACTGCTGTCGGATGCGCTCGACCGGCATCTGACCCTGCATGAGCGCCTGCAGGTGCGTGTACACCTGCCGGCCTGCAGCGGCTGCAGGGCCTATCGCGAGCAGATCGCGCTGCTGCGGACGGCCGCGAAAGCGGCGGCGGGGCGGGGGCCTGCCCCGGATGATGACGGTGGGTCGTCCGGGGAAGGCTAGGCCCGGATCGCGTGACGTCGATCGTCCGGGCGGTGGTGGCGTGCGACCCGGTGATCGAACCGGTTTCGATAGCCGGTGCTCGCGCGAGTGTTCGCGCCGGGCTGATGCAATCAGAAAAATACGGCGGGCAAGAATTATTCGAACAGTGCCTGCACCGATTCGGGCGGCCGGCCAATGGCTGCCTTGCCGCGATAAACGACGATGGGCCGCTGCAGCAGAACCGGATGAGCGGCAATTGCCGCGTAGGCTTGCGCATCGGTCAGATCGGCGCGGGCCAGATCCAACGTCTTGTACGGCTCCTCACCGTCGCGCAGCATGTCGCGAACCGGGCGACCAAGCTGCCGATGCAGCGTTTCCAGTTCATCGATCGTCGGTGGCGTCTTCAGGTACTCGACGACATTCAACGGTGTACCGGTGGTATTCAGCGACTCGACCAACGCAAGCGTCTCGCGCGATTTCGAGCATCGGGGGTTATGGTAGATCGTGATCATCATTCAGGCCTGGAGGGTAGAGCCCTGTATTGTAGCCAGTCTGCATCGGGGGCTTGGCGGGGTGGTCGATGCGGGATCGGGGGCGGATTTGCTGCTTCGTAGAGGCACGTGGGTGAGGCAGTGCGACGGGGCACGAAAGGGGAGTGCTGTTCGAGATGCGCTTCAAGGCGTTGGTAGGTTTATGCGCATAAAGACGGGCGGGACGCTGTCGCGGGACGGTGAATAAATGCCGCCACTCCAGATCAATACGATGGGCGTTTCGGACCGCAAAGGGCATAGGCCGGTGCGTCGTAGGTCGGTTGGTTTATGCGCATAAAGCGTGCGGCTGCCGGGTGAGGGGTCCCCGCGACTCACGGTGCGCTAAGTGCGGACACTTCGGCGCTTCGGTG
Source organism: Burkholderia sp. Ac-20344 (assembly GCF_017104975.1). Classification (NCBI taxonomy): domain Bacteria; kingdom Pseudomonadati; phylum Pseudomonadota; class Betaproteobacteria; order Burkholderiales; family Burkholderiaceae; genus Burkholderia; species Burkholderia sp. Ac-20344. The sequence goes on along the minus strand of NZ_JAAGPP010000007.1, from coordinate 97,019 downwards.
TGTTGCTTGCTTCGGTGTGTTGCCTCGCAGGTAGATCGCCACGCCCAGGATTCCGGCGCGATCGAGTTGTGATCCTTCGCCGCTCGCCGTCCATCGCTCGCGGTTTATGCGCATAAACGTAGCGCCCGGGCGGCACGTTGGGTCGACGTCCGTGGATTCAGTGACACACGTCTATGCCGCACCGCCGGCCAGGGCGGTACCACTTACCCCCTCTCAAAAGCACTCGCCTTCCCGTCGCTCGATCGACGGCCTCGGTATGCGCGGAGTTTATGCGCACAAACTCCCCGGCTCTCAGGCAAGACTGCCCCATCGAACGAAAGGGCAGTGCCCTGCAATCCTGCAGCAATTCGCTACTCATACCGACGGCGCCACGCGTGATGACGCAATCCCCTGGCGGTCATCGACGTTTCAGACATCCGCCACGCCATCCGATCGCGCCACCGTTCATCGCCGGTCCGTTTATGCGCATAAACCGATAGCCCGAATGGCCAATGCGTAGTCGTCGAACGACAATTTCATTGAAATTCAAATATCGTCCTGTAGAATTCCAACGACCAAAATAGGAGTGAAAATTGGCCGCGGAAATCATTGCAGTCACTCAACAAAAAGGTGGCGTCGGCAAAAGCACGATTGCCATGCACCTCGGTGCCGCGTTCCATGAAAAAGGGAAGCGCGTCCTCGTCATCGACGCAGACCGTCAAAACACACTGGTTCACTGGTCGAGCGCATCCGGCGACAGCGACACCGGCATTCCATTTCCGGTCGTCAACCTGGCCGAAGCCGATGGCCAGATCCATCGCGAGATCAAGAAGTTCATCAACGACTACGACATCATCGTCGTGGACTGCCCGCCGTCGATCACCGAGAAGGTATCGGGCGTCGTCCTGCTGGCCGCATCGATTGCCGTGATTCCGACGTCGTCGTCGCCGGCCGATTACTGGTCGAGCGTCGGGCTGGTCAAACTGATCCAGCAGGCGCAGGTCATGAACGAAGACCTCCGCGCCGTCTTCCTGCTGAACAAGACCGAAGAGAAGCGCATGCTGACCCGCGAGCTCAAGCGCGCGCTCGAGGAACTCGGCTTTCCGTTGCTGAAAACGCAGATCCCGACCCGGGAGGCGTACAAGCAAGCGATGGCGCTTGGTCAGACCGTGCTGCAGATGAACGATCGCGGCGGCAAGCTGGCCGCCACCGAAATTCGCGCATGCGCCGACGAAATCGTCGCCATGCTGCCCTGACTTTATGCGCACAAAGGAGTCACATGAAACCCTCCCAATTTGCCAAAGGATTCCAAGCGCGCCCGGATATTACGACGAGCGAAAAGCGCACGGCGCTCGATCGACTCAATGCGATCGACGGCATCGTCAAGTCCGAGACACCCAACCCGGCGCCGACCAAATCCGCGAAGAAAGACATCGCGCCGCTGCCCGCTCCCGAACTCACGCTCGATCCTTCGATCGATGAATCGACGCAATATCGCGCGTGGCGCCTCGAGAACCGCTATGCACCGGGGCAGGTGATCGAGTTGTCGCTGAAGGCGATCAAGCATAGCCCGTTCAATCCGCGGCATTTCTATCTGAAATCGTCGATTGCCGAACTCGCGGTCAACCTCGCGAAGCAAGGGCAACAGCAGGCAATCCACGTGATTCCGGATTACGACAACCCGGGCACGTACTTCGTCAGCGATGGCGGCCGCCGCGTGCGGGCACTGAAGGAAGCGAACAAGGAATCGGTCAAGGCGATCGTGATCGACGTACCGATCGGCATCCAGAGCTACAAGCTCGGCTACGATCTCAACGTCCAGCGCGATTCGCAGACGGTATTCGACAACGCCGTCGTATGGCGCCGCTTTCTCGACGACAAGCATTTCCAGAGCCAGAAGGAGCTCTCCGAACACCTCGGCCTCGACGAGTCGACGGTGGCCGTCGCGTTGTCGATCGGCAAGCTGCCGGAAGCGATCATGCAGGAAATGGTCGCGCGCCCCGATCGCTTCGGTTCGAACATGGCATATCAGGTCGGCCGCTATCACAATGCGCGCGGCACCGACGCCACGCTGCGGCTGATCAACAAGATCGTGTCGGACGATCTCAGCACGCGCCAGGTGTCGGATATCGTCAAGGGCCGCGTCGCGGCGCAGGAAACGCCGAAGGCTGCGGGCCGTCAGCGCTATGCGCAGCGTCACGAGATCAAGCTCGGCGGCAAGTCGGTCGGCGACCTGAAGTCGTATGGCGAAGATCGCATCGAATTGCGCCTGCGCGGTCTCCCGAAGGACAAGCGTGACGCGATCCTCGAGCAGCTCGAGCGGATGCTGTTGTCGGAGTGACGGAAACGGCCGGCAGGGCCTGGTGAGGACGCCGGGCCCGCCAACCAAGGCGGGGCCGGCGACGGCCCGTCAGCGGGCCTGAGCGGGCCTCAGGCGGCCCGCGACTGATTCAGCGTGAACGACAGCAGGTCGCCGTCCGTCGGCTCGCCCCAGGTCTTCTGGGCCAGCCAGTCGAAAAAGGCCGTCTCGGCCAGCTTGGAATCGAGGCCGCGCTTGCGCCAGTCATCGCGCAGATGCGAGCCCATCGTCGGCAGCGCCTCCGACTCGAACGACTCGCGCGCCACTTCGCGCTCGGCGTCGCCCTGCTCTTCGTACAGCACCTTCGCTTCCTTGCGGCGGAACGCGGCGAACTCGCTCAGCAGGCGTGCCTTCAGATCGTCCGGCTGGGCCACTGCAACCTTCGCGGACGGCGTGCCGGCAGGCAGCGCGTCGACCGATTCGACCGGCGGTGCATAACCCTTCTTCAGTGCATCCTTGAACAACGCGGGCGCGCTGCGCACCGGCGGCAGCGTCGTGCTGCGCATCCGCTGCTCGGTCATCTGCAGCGCGGCACGAATGCGGTTCTCTTCGCTGTCCGCATAGAGCGTCTGCGCTTCCTTCAGCGGGATCCCGAGCTTCACCATCCGGTCGACCAGCGTGCTGTCGAACACGTTCGGATGTTCGTCGAGCGCGAGCATCGGCTGCTTGCGCTCGGTCACGCGGAACTGGATCTCCGCGACCCGACGCCCTTCACGGTGCTCGATCAGCTCGACGAAGATGTTGGTAACCGCGTTGACTTCCGCGATCGCGGGACGCAGATAGTCGCGCTTGAAGTACTTGTACTCGCGCTTCGCCTCGTCGCCGGCTTCCGTGTCGGGCGTGCCCGACAGGATCGGCCGCCACCATTCCCACGGCTCGCGCATCGTCAGGTGGCTCGGGTTCGTCAGGTAGCGCACGCAGATTTCGTACAGCGCGAGACCGGCGCTGCTGCGCAGCTGGCTCTGGAACTGCAGGCTCAGGCGCGCATACTGCACCGGGTCGAGCAGCTTCTTCTTGATCTTCGGCGCGAACGAGAATTCGACCCACACGCGGCGGGTCGCCGGATCCTCGAGAATTTCCGCGTCGGCGATCAGCGTCGAGATCCCCCATTTGCGGCCCGGCTTCTGGCTCGACGTCCCCGTGCTCCATTCGACCTGCACCGACACCATGCGGCGCAGGTGTTCCTTCACCAGCGCGGTGTCGTTCGAATCGAAGGCGGAGTTGGCGACGATATCCGACAGCAGCGCGCGATACGTATCGCCCGAGTCGTCGGCCTGCTGGGCCACGGCCAGCAGGACATTGAACAGCTTGCGAGTGAGGAGCGTGATCTTGCCGCTCTTCGGCTGAATGGCGATCGCCTCGACGGCCTTACGCAATTCGGCTGAACTGGCACTCACCACATCCACATCGGTTTTCTTGGCGCGCTTCGTCGTGGCCATACGTCGGGTCGGAGGAGAAGTTTTCCGGAAGGATAGCGCCTGCGGTGATGTGCGTCCAGAACGACATGCTCACCATAGCGGGTGAAGCACGCGTGCAAAACGGCACTCACCCCAGGCGCTCCCGAAAACCCTCACCGCTCCGGATTTGCAGCGTTCCAGACTCTTCCAGACGTGCTGCGGGATGCGCCGATTCACAGAATTTCACCTGTGCACGATACGTGCGAAATGTGCTCCCGTATCGGCTCACCTTTCGATTTGTCGTAATTTTACGACTGCGCAGGTAAGCGTTCAGCACAGGGTTGCGATCCCACCTCGCTGCGCCTCCCAATTGGTCCTTCAACGGCCTGTATGCATGTACAGGCGTGACTCACCGGGAGATCGTGATCGAGTCCGGCATCCCGGAAGACACCGGCGAAACCGGCCCGCACGGCCTGATCGGGTCGGCTTTGCGGGCCCGGGCGCGCATTGTACAGCGCCCAAACCGGATCGGATCCCGAAAATACTCACCTCGAGCACAGGGTGTTCATTCCTCTGAATGTCGACGAATGCCCGACACGCGCGGGATTCGCCACCCAAGACTCCCGAAAACGCTCACCTCAAGGAAAAATCGCTGTGCCCCCATGGGCACGAGAATGGCTCCCGAAAAACCTCACCGTAACTGTCTCGGTATCAAAAATCTCAATGCCTTCCGATACTTATACACAGAAGGCATTTGGCTGTGCGTCACCGACATCCCCCGAAAAGCCTCACCTTTCGAAGAAAATCCTTCATACGACAACCCTATGTCAGCCCCCGAAAAATCTCACCTGTGCCTAAAAGTGGCACAGCAAAAACGAGATTTCTTCCAGTCCTGGCGGGCTTTTCGGCGAATTCGGCAGCTCACAGATCCCGAAAAACCTCACCTTTGACCATTTTTCACGCAAATTTCGTTCCCGGAAAGTCTCACCTGTGGCCTGAATCACAGCCTGTGATCCAGGCCCCGAAAAACCTCACCTCAACAGGATCCAGGCAGGAAAACCCGGATTTCGCTCCCGAAAAACCTCACCTTTAGGGCTCCACAAGCCCCCAAGACCGCTTTTGCTGTGCAAAATGGCGTTCGTTTCCCGGAAGTCCTCACACCAAACACCCGTGGAGTCCCGTGAAACCTCACCTTTTGCAAAAACTGCCTAAAAGATGGGCAGAATCGGGGCGCGAAGAAGGTCCCGCAAATTCTCACCTATGTCTGCACAGGCAGAAAACTGTGCAGACAGGCACAGCGCGGGTTCTGTGGCTGTGAGGCCCCGAAAAGCCTCACCTTTGGGAAATCTCGTGTTTCACTGTGATCCCGAATCCGCTCACGATCTTTCCCGCAACGGCTCACGCAGCTCCCTGAACCCCATCACGTCAGCTCCCGCAGAAGATCACCTTGGCTCCCGTAAAACTTCACCTTGTCGACCGGAAAGCCTTGCAGCATAAGGCTGTGCCGTGGCGTTAACGTTTTTAACTAAGGGTTCAAGGGTGTTTACTTCTAATACTCTCAAGACATCCGCTGACGAGTTTTCCACAGACACCCCAACCCCTGAACACCCACGGGCAATCGGATCCGTGGTCATGTGAAACAAATGCCGAATTTCGGCGTCTGCAGGAAAATGCTTGTGGGACAAGGATTTAGCCAATTTTCTTCGCTTTGTTTCACGGAATCCTGAACCACAGTCGTCCGGATTGGCCCACAGACCCGATTCCTGTGCGACGCGACGTAAATTCACAACGTCGGCACAAAATAGGTATCAATAGATACGTATTTCGTTATGATTCCCACACTTCAATGTCGGTGAGCATAGCGATGACCCTGGACGAAATACGCCAAGCCATTCGGGACGAACTGGAATCGCTGCGTGCAAGCGGTGCGCGACGGCAGGAATTGTCGCTGCATGCTTGCAAGCGATTGTTCTTCGATCTCGGCATCCGGCCGTCGGCTGCTAACGTCCGCGATCTCACCCAGACCGGCAGCGCCAGCGATATCCCCAAAGACATCGACCATTTCTGGGAGCGCATCCGCTCCGCCTCCAAAGTGAGGCTCGACGGTGCGGCAATCCCGAAGGCCGTCGAGGAAAAGGCGGGGGCATTGCTCGGCGCACTCTATGAAGAAGCGTTGAAAGCCGCGCGGGACAGTCTCGACAGCGATCGCCAGCAGGTTCGCGCCGGCGTTGCCGATGCCGAACAGCGGTTGCGTGACGCAACTGTCCGCCAGGAGACGCTCGAAGGTGCGCTCGCGCGTGGCGAAGCGAAAAACGAGCAGTTGCAGGCCCGCGTGACCGAACTGGAGGTCCAGCTCGCGTCGCAAACGACGCACGGTTCGGCCAGCGAAGCGACGTTGCTCACCACAGTCGCCCGACTGGAGAGGGAACTGGCTGCGACCGCCGGCCGCGTCGAAGCTGAGCAGGCGCAGAACGCAGCGCTGCGCGATCGCATCGATGCACTGCAAGCCGAACTGCAGCAACGCACCGAACACTACGCGCAGCAAATCAAGGATGCGGTGGCCGAAGCCGAACGCCGCGTCAAGCCGATGCTGGTCGAGCTGGATTCGTTGCGCAGCATGGCGTCGACCTATCAAAGCGGTTTGCGCGATGTTCAGCGCAAGGAGTTCGATTTCCTGCAGCAACTGAGTTCGGCCAAGGCGCGCGCCGACCGGCTCGAAGAACAGTTGCGCAGCCAGGGCGATGAACTGGAACGTGCGACGCGCGATGTGAATTCGCTGCGCGCGAGCCGCGGCATGAATCCGGAAATCGCCGCGCTGATCCGCCGCCTGGCCGATGCCGGGCAACTGGATGCGGAGGCGTTTGCCGTGATCGGCACTTCACTGGATCAAGAGATCCCGGTGCCGGCCCATTGCCCGCATTGCGATGGCGAGCCGGAGCTGTCACACGGAGAAGAGGGTTTTGAAGTAGCCTGCCCCGAGTGCGAACATGCTTCCGGCGCATGGCCGTCCCGATTCGAAGCTGTCGCCCGCTTTGCACAGACGTGACGCAGGGATCGGCTGACCCGCACAGGTGAGACGATCCGGGGAGCTTGAGGTGAGGATTTTCGGGAGCTGTGAAACGGTGAGGCTGCGCCACACAAGGCTGCTCACGGATCGCTTCACGTGAGCAGCCGTTGGGCGATCAGTGAGTTTCGTCGCTGTCGGACGCGTCACCGTTGCTGTCGGCCAGACCGTCCCGCCAGTTTTTCCAGGCGCGATGCAGGCGGTTCGACGAGATCGGCCGCATGAAGCCCAGCCATTTGCCGACCCGTTCGGGCGGCACGTCGTGTTCGAACAGTTCGGCTGCATAGGTATTGCGCAGGGTTTGCGGGCTCGCGCGCGCGGTGCGCGACGACGTGAGCCCGGCGGATTCGACGATCGCGTCGATCGCGCGCAGCATCGTCGCCTTGTGCATCGGCCGCCCGGCATGGGATGCGGGAAACACGAGTTCCCCCGGAATGTCCTGTCGCTTGCGCTCGGTGAGCCAGGCTTCGAGCAGGGCGATCGCGAACGACGCCAGATGGGTTTCGCGCGCGAAATCCGGATGGGTCGACTCGATCTGCAGCGACGTTCCACTCGTATTGATGCAACTAATCGTAAGCGCGCGAGCTTCGCCGGTTTTAATGCCGGCACCGAGAAACGCGGCGACGAGCGCGCGGTCGCGCCGCTCTTTCCAGTACGCGGAACCGGATACGCCGATCGGCGAAAACAGGTACGCGAGCAACGTCGCGCGCTCGGCGGGCGTGAGGAAACCGGTCGGTTCGTTGTCGCGCGCCTTGCGCCAGTTCGCTTCGCCATCCTGAGCAATGAACCGTGCTGGGTTGGTCGACGCGTATTCGGTGCGCCGGATGTGGTCGAGCACGCGCTCGATCAGCCTCAGATAACGCATTCGCTGGGTTTTCCGGATCGGCAGTTCGCCGACGAAATTCGCGATGGTTGCGGTATCGACCGTTGCCAGATTCTTCTGGTGCGCACGCATCCAGGTGAGAAACGCGCCCCATTGAGCGCGATAGACGTCGGCCGATGAGCGGCGATAGTCCTGCATGGCGAGCCATGCATCGAATGCGGCTTCGGGCGAGATGATCCAGTCGGATGCGCCGCGGTCGAACAGATCCGTTTCTTCCGGGTGTGCGGGGGTATCGGGAGAGGCGGGAAGAGACATGTGATTTATTCCGTTAGTTGCGTATATGGTAGCCCTTTCCGCAACGTCTCGGGCAGCAAGAGGCTGGACAAGGCCGCCACGCGTGGCGGCCCGGGCGGGCGGTCAGTCGCCCCACGCCTTGGACGGGCGGTGAGCACGCTCGCGAGGTGCGGTGTCGTGCGAGGTCGAGGCCGCTTCGTACGCGAGAACCGCGAACGAAAAAACGGCAGGCAGCGCATTCGAGCGCCCGAAGTCGATCGGATCGTCCGTTTCGGGAAACGTCATGTCCGAAGGCCGTTCGAACAATTGACGCATGCCGGCCTCGTGCCGGCTGGCAAAGCCGAGATCGGCAAGCGCCTCGGCTTCGATGGCGTGCAGCAGGCGCCACGTCAGCGGAACGCGCTGGCGGATGTAGCGCCCGGCAATATGGCGGACGATCAGCTCGAGGTCGTGCGCGGCAGCCTTGAAGCTGAGCGCGGCCAAATCTTGTTCTTCTGTCATTGCAGGCTCCTGTCGACCAGGCGGGCGCCTCGGTGCGCCGGCTCCGGCCCGTGCATGGCGGAATGTCCGTATACTGTACAAACATACAGTAGTTTCCGCAACTGGCCTGCAATTGGCCCTTTGGCCAGCTATCCGCGCCGTCAGCGATGTATCACGATCAGCAGTGCCCGCGCCTCGGCCTTGCCGGGATTGCGGATCGCGTGCGGCTCGTCGGCCGGGTAGCGCGCGGTGTCGCCTACCTTCAGGCGCCGGCTGGCCGCCGCGGCTTCGATTTCCATCGCGCCCTGCAGCACGGTGAGGTGTTCGCGCGTGCCGGGCTCGTGGGCGTTCGATATCAACGCGCCGCCACCGGGCAGCGTCAGCTCGTACCACTCGAACTTGCCGGCGAGGTCGATCGGGCCCCACACGCGCAACTGGTAGCGGCCGTCATGGCCGGCGAGCGTCGGGATGTCGTGCGGGCCGTCCACGCGGATGGTCTCGGGCGCCTTCGGCTGCGAGAACAGCTCGTCGAGCGTGATGCCGAGCGCGTTCGTCAGCCGCCACGCCACGGCGATCGTCGGGTTGGCCTTGTCGCGTTCGATCTCGGAGAGCATCGATTTCGATACGCCGGCCGCACGCGACAGGTCGTCGAGCGTCAGCTTGCGTTCGTTGCGCAGCCGCTGGATCTGCTCGCCGACACGCGGCGGCGTGGCGGCCGGCGGTTGCGGTGCGGCGCTGGCAGGCGTGCGCCGCGAGCCGGAGGAACTTGCCATTTGGATTCCGTTCGCTTAGAGTTGTTCGGTATTTCGAATTCTAGTTCGGAATATCGGATAAATGCGGTCAACCGAACGACCGACTATAACAGTAGCAGGCCGTTGCGCCGCCGCCACGAGTGGCGCGTTGCGGAATGCGAAACCCTGTCAGGAGCTTTGCGATGCGTGATGCCTTTCTCGCCCAGGTGCGCGGGACGCTGGACCAGATCCGCGCGGACGGTTTTTACAAGACCGAGCGCGAGATCGCGAGTCCCCAGGCGGCGGCCGTGCGGCTCGCCGGCGGTGCCGGCGTGCTCAATTTCTGCGCGAACAACTATCTGGGTCTGGCGAACGATCCGCGCCTGATCGATGCGGCGAAGGCCGGCCTCGACCAGGACGGCTTCGGCATGGCATCGGTACGCTTCATCTGCGGCACGCAAACCGTGCACAAGCAACTGGAAAGCGCGCTGGCCGCATTTCTCGGCACCGAGGACAGCATCCTCTATTCGAGCTGCTTCGACGCGAACGGCGGGCTGTTCGAGACGCTGCTCGACGAGAGCGACGCGGTGATCAGCGACGAACTGAACCACGCGAGCATCATCGACGGCATCCGCCTCTGCAAGGCGAAGCGTTTCCGCTACAAGAACAACGACCTGTCCGACCTCGAGGCGAAGCTCAAGGAAGCCGATGCGGCGGGCGCGCGCCACAAGCTGATCGCGACCGATGGCGTGTTCTCGATGGACGGCATCATCGCCGACCTCAAAGGCATCTGCGATCTCGCCGATCGTTACGGCGCGCTCGTGATGGTCGACGATTCGCACGCAGTCGGCTTCATCGGCACGCACGGCCGCGGCACGCCCGAGCACTGCGGCGTCGAAGGCCGCGTCGACATCATCACGGGTACGCTCGGCAAGGCGCTCGGCGGCGCCTCGGGCGGCTATGTCGCTGCGCGTCGCGAGGTCATCGAACTGCTGCGCCAGCGCTCGCGCCCGTATCTGTTCTCGAACACGCTCACGCCGAGCATCGCCGCGGCATCGCTGAAGGTGCTCGAACTGCTCGGCAGCGACGAAGGCGCGAAGCTGCGCGAGCGCGTGCGCGAGAACGGCGCTCGGTTCCGCAAGCAGATGACCGAAGCCGGCTTCACGCTCGTTCCGGGCGCGCATCCGATCATCCCGGTGATGCTCGGCGACGCGCAGCTCGCGACGAACATGGCCGACAAGCTGCTCGGCGAAGGCGTCTACGTGATCGGCTTCTCGTTCCCCGTCGTGCCGCGCGGCCGCGCGCGCATCCGTACGCAGATGAGTGCCGCGCATACGCCGGAACAGATCGACCAGACGGTCGCCGCGTTCGTGCGCGTCGGCAAGTCGCTCGGCATCATCTGACGGAGGCGCGACCATGAAAGCACTGGCAAAGCTCGAACGCGGCCCCGGCCTCACGCTCACGCGTGTGAAGCGTCCCGAAGTCGGCCACAACGACGTGCTGATCAAGATTCGCCGCACGGCGATCTGCGGCACCGACATCCATATCTGGAAATGGGACGACTGGGCGCAGAAGACGATTCCCGTGCCGATGCACGTCGGTCACGAATATGTCGGCGAGATCGTCGAGATGGGGCAGGAAGTGCGCGGCTTCGCGATCGGCGATCGCGTGTCCGGCGAAGGCCACATCACGTGCGGTTTCTGCCGCAACTGTCGCGCGGGGCGCCGGCATCTGTGCCGCAACACGGTCGGCGTCGGCGTGAACCGCGAAGGCGCATTCGCCGAGTATCTGGCGATTCCGGCGTTCAATGCGTTCAAGATTCCGCCCGAGATCTCCGACGATCTCGCGTCGATCTTCGATCCGTTCGGCAACGCGACGCACACGGCGCTGTCGTTCAACCTCGTCGGCGAAGACGTGCTGATCACCGGCGCGGGCCCGATCGGCATCATGGCCGTCGCGATCGCGAAGCACGTCGGCGCGCGCAACGTCGTCATCACCGACATCAACGACTACCGGCTGGAACTCGCGCGCAAGATGGGCGCGACGCGCGCGGTCAACGTCGCACGCGAGTCGCTGCGCGACGTGATGTCCGACTTGCACATGACCGAAGGCTTCGACGTCGGCCTCGAGATGTCGGGCGTGCCGAGCGCATTCACGAGCATGCTCGAGGCGATGAACCACGGCGGTAAGGTCGCGCTGCTCGGCATTCCGCCTGCGCAGACGGCGATCGACTGGAACCAGGTGATCTTCAAGGGGCTCGAGATCAAGGGCATCTACGGCCGCGAGATGTTCGAGACCTGGTACAAGATGGTCGCGATGCTGCAGAGCGGCCTCGACCTGTCGCCGGTCATCACGCATCGCTTTGCGGCCGACGATTACGAGAAAGGCTTCGCCGCGATGCTGTCCGGCGAAAGCGGCAAGGTGATTCTCGACTGGACGGCCTGAGTGCCGCAGGGGCAGCGCGGCGCGTTCGCCGTCTGCCCCGCTTTTGATTACGTCTGCGTTTTCGAGGCCGAAACGCGCGAATCCGGGCGCAAGGTGAGATTTTTCGGGAGCTGTACTTGCGCGCCGGATCGCGACACGATCGCACATCGGTGACCTGCAATCGCACGTTCACTTCACCTGTCGTCAGCCGCCTCGCTTCCCGCCATCACGCCGTTCGGCACCTGCTCTCCCTCTTCCGCGCGCTTCCTTGCCTGGCTTGCCGCGAAGTCGTTCGCTATGCACCCCATGCGACGCCGTGCCGAACCACCGCATCAACCGTGAGCCCGCACGCCTCGTTGCGACTCACTCATGCGCGAGGTGATCGATATCCATCGACATCGAACGGTGCGCACACTGCTACTTGATCCGTTCACCATTCAACCCTCGCGGGTCGAGCTGAAGACTCAACACGACGAGCCAGCGCTTCGGGCACTGCGGCGCCACGTCGACCGGATCGCCGTGCGCGCCGGGAACGGTGACGAACCCGTGTTGCGCCGCGTATTGATACGCGCGCAATGCATCCGCCTGCAGCCAGAAGCTGACGAGCGCGCACGTCACGAAGCGGAACAGCAACACCGTCGCGGCGTCCGGCGCGAAACCGGCCATCACCAGCAGGCTTTCGAACGCGAACGCCAGCGCTTGTGCGACCGCGATCGTGAGGATCGTCAGCTTCAACACACCGCGCAGCCGTAGCGCCGCACGCACGCGTGCCTGCCGGACGGCGAGTTGCGTGCGATCGTCGCCGCCGTCGTGCTTCGGCACATCGTGTTTCACGACGCTGCACCGACGTGCGGCGCGACGTCGATCTGCGTCGTATCGCCGGCAACGATGCGACCGTCCGCGACGCTGACGGATTTGCACAGGATCGTGCTGTCGTAGTTGTGTCCCGGAAAGCGCATCACGTCGACCGGTTGAAATCCTGCGCGGCGATAGAAATCGATGAGCCGGACTGCCGCGTACGGCGCGTCGAGTGCGAGGTGCGTCGCGCCGCGTGCGGCGGCCCGCCGTTGCGCGAACGCGAGCAGCGAACGGCCGATGCCGCGATCCTGCCAGACGGGATCGACCGCCAGCTGGCCGAGCGTCGCGACGTGCCGGCTGCGGTACGGATCGCAGCGGGAATCGGGATCGTGCGAACGCATCGTCATCGTCGCGACCAGGTGTGCGTTGCCGAGTGCGACGAAACACTCGCCGGTGAGCACGCGTTCGCGCGTCGCCGAGGCCGGCTGATCGACGCACGGGCAGTTGAAGCCCAGTGCGCCGAGCGGCGCGAAGGCGCGATGCAGCAGTGCGGTCAACGTGTCGTACGAATCGTTGCGCGGGTCGAAGCGCCGCACGACGACGCGGCCGTCGAGCCGCTTGGCATAAGCCGCATAGGCGCGCGCGGGGCGCGCGGATTCCGGTCGCTGCATGTTGTCCTTTCGCCCAGACAGGGTGACCGAAGTGTAGTGAGCGCCGCGGGTCCGCTTCAAGAAAAAATGTCGTAAACGCGGCGGGCGCGCGTCGCGCGGCCCGGCCGCGATTCAGCCCTCTCATCGACAGGTTTTTTCACGTGGGTGTTGACGATGGAGAACGATCGTTCTACATTAAACCCATGAACACACATCACGACCCCTCCGGCGAACCCGACGTTCGCGACCGGCTGCTCGATGCGGCCGAAGCGCTGATCTATTCGGGCGGCATCCACGCAACCGGCGTCGACGCGATCGTCAAGCGATCCGGCGCGGCACGAAAGAGCTTTTATTCGCATTTCGAATCGAAAGAAGCGCTGGTTGTCGCTGCGCTCGAACGCCGCGACGAGCGCTGGATGCGCTGGTTCGTCGATGCCACGCTGGCGTGCGGCAAGGCGCCGCGCGTGCAGCTGCTCGGCATGTTCGACGTGCTGCGCGACTGGTTCGGGCAGCCCGACTTTCACGGCTGCGCGTTCCTGAACGCATCGGGCGAGATTCCCGACGCGGACGATCCCGTGCGCGTCGTCGCACGTGCACACAAGGCACGCCTGCTGGCATTCGTGCGCGAGCGCTTCGATGCGTATGCCGACGAGAAGGGAATCGAACGCCGCGGGCTTGCGCGCCTGGCGCGCCAGTGGCTCGTGCTGATCGACGGCGCGATCGGCGTGGCGCTCGTCAGCGGCGATGCAAACGCTGCGCGCGATGCGCGCGCAACGGCCGAACTGCTGCTCGACGCGGTATCGCGGTAGTCGAAGCGGCGAATCTGAACCGGCCGCGATTGTCCGTGGCCATCACCTGAACAGGAGCAACCCATGTCCGCTTCCCCCGAAGTCCGTCCGCCCGTTCCGCCCTTCACGCTCGAAACGGCGCGCCAGAAAGTGCGCGCCGCCGAGGATGGATGGAACACGCGCGACCCGCAGCGCGTGTCGCTCGCCTATACGCCGCAAAGCCGATGGCGCAACCGTGCGGAATTCGTGACCGGTCGCGACGAGATCGTCGGGCTGCTGCAGCGCAAGTGGGCGCGCGAGCTCGACTACCGGCTGATCAAGGAGCTGTGGGCATTCGACGGCAATCGCATCGCGGTGCGTTTTGCATACGAATGGCATGACGACGCCGGCAACTGGTTCCGTTCGTACGGCAACGAAAACTGGGAGTTCGACGAAGACGGCCTGATGGCGCATCGTCACGCGAGCATCAACGACCTGCCGATTCGCGAGCAGGATCGCCTCTATCACTGGCCGCTCGGCCGTCGTCCGGATGATCATCCGGGGCTGTCCGACCTCGGGCTGTGACACGCGTGTCGACTCGACGGATCGACGAACGCGTCACCGGGATTCAACGGTGAGGAAATTCGGGAGTCGATGCGCGGAAGGTGAGGTTTTTCGGGACGAGGTGAAACGTCGCGTCGGACTGTGTGCTTCGAGCCGTTCGACGCGGCGTCGTACCGGGCAAAGCGGACCTGCCGCACACGCCGGCATGCAGCGGTGTGCCTCACCACGTGATGCATCTCACCGATCGCACAGTGCCGGCAGTGGATTGACGATCGGTGTGCATGCGCGCGATGTGCAACTCACCGATCGTGTCGACGTCGACGATGGATAGCGCGAGCCGTGCGCGTTGCGGTGCGATGTTGCTCACCGCTCGACTTCACCGGTGCAGACATTGGAATTCGCACGAGTGCGCAACCGCATTGCGTGTTGCTCACCGCACACCACTCACCTCACACCGACTCGTGCCGCACTGCCCGGCGCATGCGATCGCGCCGGGCGCGATCGTCAGCCCGCGATCCGCGCGGCGATCGCCTCGCCCACTTCCTGTGTCCCGGCGTTGCCGCCGAGGTCGCGCGTATGCGGCCCCGTGCGCAGCACGTCCTCGATCGCGGCGACGATCGCATCGTGCGCTTCGCGTTCGCGGCCCGCACCGTTGCCGAGGAAGTCGAGCATCAACGCAGCCGACCAGATCATCGCGACCGGATTCGCGATGTATTGCCCCGCGATGTCGGGCGCGGAGCCGTGCACGGGTTCGAACAGCGACGGGAACGTGCGGTCGGGGTTCAGGTTCGCCGACGGCGCGATGCCGATCGTGCCCGTACAGGCCGGCCCGAGATCCGACAGGATGTCGCCGAACAGGTTCGACGCGACGACGACGTCGAAGCGGTCAGGCTGCAGCACGAAACGCGCGCACAGGATGTCGATGTGCTGCTTGTCGACGGCGATCTCGGGATAGCGTTCGGCCATCTCGGCCGTGCGCGCGTCCCACCACGGCATGCTGATCGCGATGCCGTTGCTCTTCGTCGCGACGGTGAGGCGTTTCGCGCGCCGCTGCGCGAGTTCGAACGCGAATTTCAGCACGCGCTCGGTGCCGTGACGCGTGAAGATCGACTGCTGCATCACGATCTCGCGCTCGGTGCCTTCGAACATCGTGCCGCCGACCGACGAATATTCGCCCTCGGTGTTTTCGCGCACGATCATGAAGTCGATGTCGCCCGCGCGGCGGCCGGCGAGCGGCGACGGCACGCCGTCGAACAAGCGCGCAGGCCGCAGGTTGATGTACTGGTCGAACTCGCGGCGGAATTTCAGCAGCGAGCCCCACAGCGAAATGTGATCGGGCACCGTCGCGGGCCAGCCGACCGCGCCGAACAGGATCGCGTCCATGCCCGACAACTGCGCCTTCCAGTCGTCCGGCATCATCTTGCCGTGCTGCGCGTAGTAGTCGCAGCTCGCCCAGTCGACCTGGACGAATTCGAAGCGGATGCCGAAGCGCGCGGTCACGGCATCGAGTGCGCGCAGGCTCTCGGGCATTACTTCACGGCCGATGCCGTCGCCGGGGATCACGGCGATCCGGTAAGTCCTGTCGTTCATGCGAGTGCTCCTCCTTCATCGTGGGTCGGGCCGCTGCCGGCGTAGCGCGCAGCGGAACATGACGCCATTCTATTTATTTCCATTGGGATTAAAATCGTGCGAAAGGTTAATCGACTTTCCACGAATCGTGAATAAATCGCCGAATCTCGACGACCTGCGCGTGTTCAGCCTGGTCGTCCGCCTGGCCAGCTTCAGCGCAGCCGCGGAGCAGCTCGCGGTGTCGCCCGCCTATGTCAGCAAGCGCGTCGCGTTGCTCGAGGCGCAGCTTGGCACGCGCCTGCTGCATCGCTCGACGCGCCGCGTGACGGTCACGGAAGCCGGCGAACGCGTGTACGCGCGCGCCGAGAAGATCCTCGACGACGTCGATCATCTCGTCGAGGACGTGTCGACCACGCGCACGGTGCCGCGCGGCACGCTGCGCATGTCGAGCAGCTTCGGTTTCGGCCGGCACATCGTCGCGCCGGCGCTGCTCGACTTCACAGCGCGCTATCCGCAACTGAACGTACGGCTCGATCTGTTCGACCGGCTCGTCGATGTCGCGGGCGAAGGCTACGACCTCGACGTGCGCATCGGCGACGAGATCGCCGATCACCTGATCGCGCGCCGCCTCGCCGTGAACTACCGCGTGCTGTGCGCATCGCCCGACTATCTCGTACGGCGCGGTACGCCGCGCACGCTCGCGGATCTCGCGTCGCACGACTGCCTTGCGATCAAGGAGCGCGACCATCCGTTCGGCGTGTGGCGGTTGACCGTGCGCGGCGAAACGGCAACGGTGAAGGTCGGCGGCGCGTTGTCGACGAACCACGGCGAGGTGGCCGTGCAATGGGCGCTGGCCGGCCGCGGAATCGTGTTGCGCTCGATCTGGGAAGCCGGGCCGCTGATCGAACGCGGCGCACTGTGTCGCGTGCTGCCGGACGCAATCCAGCCCGCGAACATCTGGGCCGTGTATCCGGAGCGCGTTGCGGCGTCGGCGAAAGTGCGCGTATGCGTGGATTTTCTGGTGGAGACGCTGGCCGGTTTGAACGCTGCGGCGAGCGACGATGCGGGCTGAAATCGCCCAAAGGTGAGCTTTTACGGGGGCATGTGCGGGACATCGGCAGGCCCCCGTTTCCGGCTCGCAACCGCTTCGCGAGCCGTTAGCGACCAACCGGCACCGACGCAACGCGACCGCGATGTGCCGGGCCGGCCGACGATGGTGCCGGCACGCGGCTTATGCCGCGCGTGCAACACCGAGCATCAGGTCGAGATTCTGCACGGCTGCGCCGGATGCCCCTTTGCCGAGATTGTCGAACACGGCGGACAGTAGCACCTGGCCGTGACCGGCATTGACGAACACGCCGAGCCGCAAGTCATTGGTGCCGTTCAGCGCTTGCGGATCGAGATGCGTGATCGCCTGCGTCTCCGCGAGCGGCGTGACGTCGACGTGACGCGCGCCGGCGTAATGGTGCGCGAGACACGCATGCAGCTGCTCACCGGTCACGCCGGCAGGGAGCAGGCGCAACTCGATCGGTACGGTGAGCACGATGCCTTGCCGGTAGGCACCGTAAGCCGGCACGAACAACGGGCGGTTCGCCAGACCGGCATGCAGCTGGATTTCCGGCACATGCTTGTGTGCGAGCGCAAGGCCGTAGACCTGTAGCGATTTCGCGTGCGAAGCGCCGTCCGATTCGAATGCGTCGACGGCAGCCCGCCCGCCGCCCGAGTACCCGGAGACGGCATGGAGGCTCACCGGGTAGTCGCGCGGCAGCAGGCCGGCCTGTTGCAGGGGCCGCAGCAGCCCGATCGCGCCGGTCGGATAGCAGCCCGGATTGGTGACACGCCGCGCATGCGCAATCGTCTGCGCGTGCCCGTCGACCATCTCGGGAAAGCCGTAGACCCAATCCGGCTGCGTGCGATGGGCCGAACTCGCGTCGATCACGCGTACCGCCGGATTCCGGATGAAGCCGACCGCTTCGCGTGCGGCCGCATCGGGCAGGCACAGAATCGCGATGTCGGCGGCGTTGATCGCTTCGGCGCGCCGCACGGGATCCTTGCGCTCGGCATCCGGCAGCGTGACGAGCCGCAAGTCGGTGCGCCCGCGCAGGCGCTCGTGGATCTGCAATCCGGTCGTGCCTTGATCGCCGTCGATATAGACAGTGGGGAGGCTCATGATGGTCGCGTTCCTTCGGTTCGGTCGTCGGGAAAGCCGTATCGTCCGCCGAACGCCTAGAATAGGAAAAGTTGAATTTGCTGACTGCGAGATTCAGTTTTCTTGAACGAGAGGTGGGGAATGCGCGAGATCAGCCTGGACCGCCTGCGCACGCTGGTCGCCATTGCGGACCAAGGGTCCTTTGTCGCAGCGGCGCAATGGCTTCATCTCGCGCCGCCGACCGTCAGTCTTCACGTTGCCGAACTGGAAAGCCGCATCGGCGCGCCGTTGCTGTCCCGTACGCGTGGAAACGTGCGGCCGTCGCCGATCGGTGAAGTGCTGGTGGAGCGGGCGCGCCGCCTGCTGGCCGAGGTCGAATCCACGCTGGACGATGTCCAGCGGCAGGTGCAGGGGTTGACCGGACGCGTGCGCCTCGGCGCATCGACCGGCGCGATCGCGCACCTGTTGCCGCAGGCAGTGGCCCGGTTGCGCGAGCAGCATCCGGACATCGATGTCCAGATCGCGGTGCTTACGTCGCACGACACGCTGGCGCGCATTGCGCAGGGCACGCTCGATGTCGGACTGGTGGCGCTGCCGCAGACGGCGGTCGCGGGGCTGTCGATTCGCGCGTGGCGGCGCGATCCGGTGATGGCGTTTCTGCCGGCGGACTGGCCGCTTCCGGCTCGCGTGACGCCCGGCTATCTGGCCGCCCGCCCGCTGATTCTCAACGATGCGACCACCCGCCTGTCGCGGCTCACGACGGAATGGTTCGCGCTCGGCGGCCACCGGCCGGCGCCGCGGATCGAACTGAACTACAACGATGCGATCAAGAGCCTGGTCGCTGCGGGTTATGGCGCGACGCTGCTGCCGCACGAGGCGGGTGCCCCGTTGCCGGATGCGCGCATCGTCATGCGGCCGCTGCGCCCGGCGTTGTGGCGCGAACTGGGTATCGCGCATCGGGCGGGGCCGGTCGAACGGGCGACGCAGCACGTGCTCGATGCGTTGTGGGCGCTGAAGGCGCGATAGCGCGTGGAATGCGGGATAGTCGGCGCGGCGGTTCGTGCGGGGCGCACATGCGCATCCGCCGCGCGCCGTTTCAGAGCCGGTTGTCCTTCGCGAGCGTCAGCACGCGCGCCCAGCGTTGCGCATCGCGCTTGTCCATCATCGGCAGCTTCCATTCGCTGCGCACGGCGTCGCGCACACGCACGACGAGATGCCAGCGGTCGCCGATCGGCGCGGCCTGGCAGCCGTCGAGCTGCGACAGCGTATAGCGGCCGTCCGCGCCGTCGTGCGACAGCCACAGCAGCCCCTGCGTCGCCGACACGCGCAGCTCGCCCCACGCGCGATGCACGACGTGGGTCCAGCCTTCTTCCTTCGTATTCGGTGCGATGTCGCGGCGGCGCTTGATCCACCACGCGACCAGTGCGATCAGGATCGCGGCGGCGAGCACGGCGGCCGCGATCGCGACCGGCTGGCCGAACTGCGCGGCGATGACGTGAAACAGGTGAACCGCGCCCCATCCGAGAGCGATGAGCGCGAACAGTGCAATGAAGATCGGCATGTCTGGTCGGAGAAGAGGACGGACCGGCGCGTGCATTGCGCCGATCCGTCGCGCACGGCATTACCGTTTGCGGTGAATGTCGTGCGTCACGAAGCCCGCGTCGTTGTTGGGCAGCGCGAGGCCGTCCTTGACTGCGAGCGTCTTGCGGATGTCGTCGAGACCCGCGGACCAGTGGTCGCGCATCGTCGACACACCGAACTGATAGTCCTTGTAGTGATGCTCGTACGCCTTCTGCTGGTAGATCAGGTGCTGGATGTTGTACTTCTTCCCGCTCGACATCGCATCGGCTTCGACGCACCACGGGTCGTTCTTGCGCTGCTCTTCCGGCACCTGTTCGAGCACGTGGCGCAGCACGTTGCGGTAGCGCTGTTCGCGCTGCAGCGTGTCGGTGACGAAACGCGTGCGGCTCGAATACTGCACGTCCTTCGTGCGCTCGGCGACGTCGGCCATCGAGCGCGGCAGCGGCCCGCGCGCGCTCCACAGATCGACCTGGAACGCGAGCGTGTCGCGGCGCGGCCGTGCGCGGAGCACCTCCATCAGCGGCGTGTTCGACACGACGCCGCCGTCCCAGTAGTACTCGCCGTCGATCTCGACCGGCGGGAACGCGGGCGGCAGCGCGCCGGACGCCATGAAATGCTCGGGCGCCAGACGGATGCGCGAGTTGTCGAAGTACACGAAGTTGCCGGTGCCGACGTTGACCGCGCCGACCGACACGCGCGTCTCGCCCGAATTGATCCGGTCGAAATCGCACAGCTTCAGCAGCGTCGCGCGCAGTTGCGACGTGTCGTACCAGCTGATCTTCTCAGGATGGTCGGACACGCCTGGCACCGGCGGCGGGAAGCGCGGCACGAAGAAGCCCTGCTGGCCCTGCATCATCGCGCTCGCGGCCTGCGACGCGGTGAAGAACGTGCGGACCTGGTCGATGCTGTTGAACAGCGCGAACTCGAATGCCGCCGGGACCGTCGGGAAGAACGCCGGCTTGCAGATCGTTTCCCAGAACTCGCGCAGCCGCTCGACACGATGCTCGGGCGCATTGCCCGCGATCAGCGCGGTGTTGAGCGCGCCGATCGAGATGCCCGCGATCCAGTCGAGCGGAATGCCCGCCTCGTGCAGCCCTTCGAACACGCCGGCCTGGTATGCGCCGAGCGCGCCGCCGCCTTGCAGCACGAGCGCGATCGTCTCGTACGGCAGCGTGTGTGCGGCGGCCGGTGCGCCGGCCTCATGATGCAGGTCCGCCGCATCGACGGCCTGCTTTTCGGTGCGGGCGTGCGGCTTCATTGCATGAACCAGCCGTGGCTGACGATGAACGACTGGCCCGTGAGCGCGGCGCTCGGGAACGCCGACAGGAACAGCACCGTCTGCGCGACGTCCTGAACGGTCGTGAACACGCCGTCGACCGTATTGCCGAGCATCACCTTCTTCACCACTTCCTCTTCGCTGATCCCGAGCTCCTTCGCCTGCTCAGGAATCTGCTTGTCCACCAGCGGCGTGCGCACGAAACCCGGACACACGACGTGCGAGCGCACGTTGTGCTTCGCACCTTCCTTGGCCAGCACGCGGGCCAGGCCGAGCAGGCCGTGCTTGGCCGTCACGTACGCCGACTTCAGCGGCGACGCTTCGTGCGAGTGCACCGAACCCATATAGATCACGACGCCGCCGCGATCGTCCTTGTACATGTGCTTGAGCGCGGCCTTGGTCGTCAGGAACGCGCCGTCGACGTGGATCGACTGCATCTTCTTCCAGTCGGAGAACGAATAGTTCTCGATCGGGTTGACGATCTGGATACCTGCGTTCGACACGAGGATGTCGACCGAGCCGAACGTTTCGGCCACCTTGTCGATGCCGCTGTTCACGGCTTCCTCGTTCGTCACGTCCATCGCGACGCCGATCGCCTTGCCGCCCGCCTTGACGATCTCGTCGGCGACGGCGTTCGCGCCGTCCTGGTTCAGGTCGGCGATCGCGACGGCCGCGCCCGCCTTCGCGAGCTCGAGTGCGATTTCCTTGCCGATGCCGCTCGCGGCGCCCGTGACGACTGCGGTCTTGCCATTCAGGTTGCTCATGTTCGAATTCCCGTGGTGAAAGGATTGACAGGGAGAAGAAAGGACTGCGGACGTGTTACTGAGCCAGGTAATCGTAGACGACTTCGCCGAGGCCCAGTGTCAAATCCGCGACGATGTGGCGGGCTTCGACGATTTCGAGCACCGGCAGGTCGGCCACCGGCGCAAGTGCGTGCGGCGCCAGCTCGAGCGATGCGGGGCCCGTCCATGCGCCCTTCATCTTGATGTCCTGCATGTAGTAGCGCACCAGTTCGCAGACGCGCGCGGTGCCGTCGACGTGCGGGATGATCTTCAGCAGGAAATTGGGGCCGGCGAGCCGCTTCGTCTGCTCGTCGATGTCGAGTTCCTTGTGCTTGTAGCCCATCGTGCCGGTGGCGACGCGCACCTTGCCGTAGTCGAGCGTGCCGAGGAGGTGGTCGGTGTTCACGTGCAGCGTGGGCGACGCGAGCTTCTTCGGGAAGCCCCACAGCTCGCGGCCGCCGGCGATCGGCGGGTGATCGTCGAGATACATCGCGAGCGTGTAGCCGCCCGGCTGGCCGTTGTATTCGACGGGAATGACCTGGCCGCTTTCGGTGTAGTCGCCGAAGCCGGTCGAATCGGCCATGCGGATGAATTCGTAATGGACGAGCGGCTCGGTGACCTGCAGCGGCTCCGGGACGATTTCGCGGAGACGGTCCGGATCGGTGCGATACGTGATGATCAGGAACTCACGATCGACGAAACGGTAAGGGCCCATCGGGAAGGCAGGGCTGGTCAACGGCATCGCAAACGCTTTCGATCGGACATCGCTGGGTTTCATGCGGACTCCTTGTTGTTGATCGCTTCGTGGATGAGTGCTCGTAAGCTCGTAATCCTATGCCTGTGCGTTGCCGTTGTGCGATGCCGCATCTGGAATTAATTGTTGCCTATTTCGAAGCAGTCGCGACGTAAATATTGAGATGAATGAGGCAAACGGCCTGGACGGCACCCGGCGCTCCGATCATCGCACGCGTCGATGACGCCACGATGTGAAAAAGGTGAGTCTTTACGGGATGTAGGGTGAGTCTTTACGGGAGACGGTCACGCGGGAATGTGACAATTGTGTGAACTTGTGTTGCAGTGCAGGCTCTAAGTGCGTTCGCCGCGGCGGGCATCGCCGCGCGCGGCCGCCGCATTAAGCATCGCTTAAGCGGGTGCGCCCTAGCATCGCTCGTATCAGGCCGGGCAACCGGCCGATTTTTTACGCCCCACGCAACCGGATTCATGCAGACCCTCAATCTCACCCTCTTTTCCGCCATCAACGCCGGGGTTGCGCCGCAGCCGGGCGTTGCCCGCCTTGCCATCTTCGCTGCCGACTGGCTCGTCTATGCGTTGCCCGCGATGCTGCTGCTGACCTGGCTTTTCGGTGCGCGCCCGACGCGGCGCCAGGCGATCGAAGCCGGCGTCGGCGTGTGCGTGGCGCTCGTGCTTGCACAGGTCATCGGACATGTCTGGTTCTCGCCGCGCCCGTTCATGGCCGGTGTCGGCACGCAACTGATTCCGCACGCGCCGGACAGTTCGTTTCCGAGCGATCACATGACGTTCGCGTGGAGCCTGGCGGTCGGGCTGATGCTCGGCGGCACGACCCGGCTCACCGGATTCGTGATGGCCGCGATGGCCGTGGCGATTGCATGGGGACGTATCTATGCGGGCGTGCACTGGCCGTTCGACATGGCGGGCGGCGTGCTGGTCGGCACGGCCGGCGCGCTGGCTGCGCACCTGTACGGGCAACGCGTGACCGCGCTGCTCGAACGGCTAGGCGATTCGGTGCACGCAGTCGTGATGGGCCGCCGGCACGCGCCGTAAGCGGCGGGAGATCGGGCAGGACGCCGTCAGCCGGGTGTCCTGGCCGATTCGGCCGATGCCGCCGGCCCGCCGCCCGCATCGTGCAGTTCAGGTGTATCGGCCGGTTGTTGCGCGGCGTCGCGGTCGAGTGCGCTTTCCTTCAGGATCGCGCACATTGCGACGAACAGCGCGAGTACCACCGCGGCAAGGCCGCAATAGCCGGCGATCTTCAGGTTGCGAAGGAACGGCGAAGCGTGGCTTTCTTTTGTCATGACCGGGCGCTCCTGGGCGGGCTGCGGCGGCTGTCGCCCGACAGCGTCGCAGACACAGATATATACCAGCCGCGATAGCGGTGCCAAGCCCGCTGGTGCGCCGGCGCCACGATTGTGTCATCGCCCGGTCAACCGGGTACCCCGTTACCGGGTACCCGCATCCGTCAGTCTTCCAGCGTTTCGTGCACGGCCGCCGCGCCGCGCTTCCAGTAGGCCGCCGCGCGAATGCGCGACTTGTCGATGCCGCGCTCGCCGGTCAGGTGCTGGCGTACCGCGCGCATCGACAGCGCTTCGCCCGCCGCCCACACGTAGCCGTCGCCGGACGGCGGCAGCGGCAGGTCGCGCACGGCATTCAGCAGCACGTCGCCGTTCGCTGCGTCGGCTTCGGCGCGGAAGCGCCAGATTTCATGCACGTCGGCACGCGTGTCGAACGCGATCTGCGCGGTGCGATCCACGACTTCCAGCACGACGGCCGCGCGCGCACCGGCCGGCAATTCCTCGAGACGCCGCGCGACCGCCGGCAGCGCCGTATCGTCGCCGATCAGCAGGTGCCAGTCGAAACCGGTCGGGACGACGAACGAACCGCGCGGGCCGCCGATGCCGAGCCATTGGCCGACGCGTGCCTGTGCAGCCCACTGCGACGCGGGGCCCGGGTGGTTCAGCACGAATTCCAGATCGAGTTCGCAGGCGGCGCGGTCGAAGCGGCGCGGCGTGAAGTCGCGCGCGACCGGCTTCGGTTCGCCTTCCGGAAACTCGGGGCCGTTCGCGCCGAGCGTCGGCATCGCGGGCCGTTCAGCACCGGGCGGCGGGAAAAATACCTTGACGTGATCGTCGAACGACGCGGATTCGAAATCCGCGAGATCGGGGCCGCCGAGCGTGACGCGCAGCAGGTGCGGCGTCACGGCATGCACGCGCAGGACCTGCAGCAAGCGGAACTTGAGGGTGTGGCGCACGCGGGTCACGGTGCGGTCGGATGGGTTCTGCATCAATCCGTTCTCCTTGGGTGTCGACGGGGCGGCGCGGATTACGCGCCGGTGCCGCCTTCGATTTCGGCCGTCGCGCGGCGCATGATGGCCGCGATGCGCCGCTGTTCGTCGGCGTCGGCGGCGCTCTTGTGCAGCAGCGCGCGCTTGAGCGCGAGGCGCGCCTCGACGAACTCCGGCAGCCAGCCTGCTTGCGCTTCGTCCTGCGTTTCGCTGCCCGCCGATTCCCCGGCGAACGCGCGGCGCATGAACTCCATCTTGCGGGCGAGGTGCGTGAGGCGCGCGAACAGGGTGTCGACGCGTTCGCGCTGGGCGTCGAGGTGCGTGCGGCCGGCGTCGGTCAGCGCATAGCGCTTGCGGTTGCCTTCCGCCTGCGACGCGACGAAGCCGACTTCTTCGAGATACGTGAGTGCCGGATACACCATGCCGGGGCTCGGGCTGTAGAAACCGTTCGAACGCGTGTCGAGCGCCTTGATCAGCTCGTAGCCGTGGCTCGGTTGCTCGGCGACGAGCGCAAGCAGCAGCAGTTGGAGATCGTCGGAGCTGAACTGGCGGCCGCGCGGCATGCCGTCGTCGCCGAAATCGCCAAAGCCGCCGCGCCCGCCACGGCCACCGAACGGGCCGCCGCCGAACGAATCCTGGCCGCGGCGGTGGCGGCCGATTGCGTACCAGAGACCGGTGAACCACTCAGGGCGGGCATGCGCACCATGACCGTCGCATCGGGCATGGCCGCGGGAAGAGGTGTGTCGCATGATCGAGTCCTATACGTCGTAAAACATATCTAAAGATATATATCGAAAGATAGGTCGTCAAGGGGATTTATTGGGGATGGATGGTGGGGCAAGGGGGTAGGTTGGCAAAAAAGTGACCTTTTTTGCAGTATTTGCGCAAAACTATCGATAATATGAAGCCATAGTTTTTATCGAATTCGGTCCGATTTGCGCGAGCTAGCGTTGGACCCGTGTACCGGCTTGAGGTTGGTTGCCGATACGTTCCAGAGTGGGTTCCGCGTTCGCAGATCGGCGTGAAGACCTACCGAAGATTCGACAGGCCTTGCATGAGCAGGCTGGTATCAAGGCGTTGCGAAATCTCGGGATCTCGGCTCGACGGCAGATCGTGTTGCTGCCGCTCCTTTTTCCGGAGGCTCAAGGAGGTACCGTACAGCTCAACAAGCAAGAAAATGTACAAGTCCTGAAATCCAGCATCGAGAACTTACTCAGACTCGCCAACGAATTACCAGTCGTAGATCATGAGAGCAACGGACAAGTCGCGTTGGAGCGAGTACTTCGATCATGCGCTTGGCGAAACAACATGGTCGAGCATCTCTTTCAGTTGATTCTGAGAATTGAAATGAACGCGTCCCACCCACGCACGTGAGAGCAAAAGAGGGGTGGATCCTCACGGGCCAACGGCATCGATGTGCCCAGGTGGAAAATGCACGCATTTCCCGGCAACCGGAGGATCCACGATGAACAGTATGGCCGTGGGCGTCGATATCGCCAAGAACGTGTTCCAGGTGCATTACGTTGATCAGGCAAGCGGCGGCACGTGAAGGCGCTCAACCGTCGCAGGTTTGACTTGCCCATTCGGTGTAATGAGAGCGGTTGAGCGGACCAACGGTTCAGTGCCCGGCTTCCTTTACGGACAAGTTGTTGACGATGGATTTCGCCGGGGCCGCGACCTGTGCTGCATTCTGTGCGAGCTGAACCTGGTTCTGTTCGGGAACCGTGCCGTCGAGGGTAACGGTGTTTCCGCGTGCAACTACACGGATGTCCGAGGTGGCGAGTCCTTGCGTCCGTGTCAACGCCTTGCGGACTTGTGTTTCGATGTGCCAGTTTGCCCGGCGCGCTTGTTTCTTGCTGATCGTCGTTGCAGACGAGGCCGGAACCGATGGCGTGCTTTGAGCGAACGCGGTGGTGGTGACAACGAACACCGGGACGAGTGCCAACGCTGCAAGTTTGATATGGCGCATTTCTTCCTCTCTGTTAAACAGTGCCGAGATGATGGATCTCGGGGTGTGGGGGGAAAGCCTTGTCCGATGGACCGACGCGGAAATCACGCGCGAGGGTCACCTAGACGACGCAGACAACGACAACCCCGACATGGCGGTAGTTCCGCCTTCGTCGGGGTCAGCGCAGTGTCCGACACTCCCCTGACAATGATTTTCGAAAACGCACACCTGATTATTGGATAGAACGAAGTAGTACCGTTCTACAGCTTCTGTTGCGCTCGGTGCGTCTTTCGAGACGGTCGGGAAGCAAGGCAGCCCCTTTCCTTTGCATAACCAACGACCGATGTTCGGGATGACGACGAGATCGCCGTCCGCACCTCGACGCATGTGCAGAGATGGGCCGACCTGTCGATTAAGTGGCTCCTACGTCCAGTCCTTCGCGTCATCGACGGTCGTCTTGTAACCGGGAAAATGGTGAAACGGTTCCTGTCGGCGAGAGACGACGGGGACCGGATTTCGTGACGGAGAAACCCATACTGGACCCGATCGATTCGGAGCTATCCTCCGATGCGTTGAATCGCTGTTGCCGGCGATCATGCATGCGAGTCGACCGTCGGTCGAGATCTGCTCCAACGGCGTCACCAGATCCGTTTCAACCTCGGTCATGGTATCGGTAAGGCGCCGCGTCTGTGTCATATGGCCGAAGCCGGTCGCACACGCGACTATGGCGGTCAGGCAGGCTACGCGAAACGGGATCGCGTTCATCGATTTCATCAGACTGGTTCCCATGTCAGGGATGGAGAGGCGCACTTCGAAACTGGACTGGGCTCGATTGAGCCGCTATGCGCAGTGCATTTGCATCATTGGCGAAGCTTGATTCGAATCGACTACAAAGCGTTTCGCGATGGATCGCCGCGCTTCAAAAATGCACGCTCACGGGTCTAGCTGCGTTCGGCTACTCCCCGCCAGTATGGTCGAGCCGCGCGTGTCGATCTGCAATCGGCCGTGCGAACGCCAAATGGATTCCGGATATCTCCTGACATAGTCGCTTCGCCTGCTTCGCAACCGTTGCGGTAGCGGCGTTGAGACGCGAATGCGCGTCTCGGCCATCTACTCGATCGACCCAGGAGCATATTCAATGTCGTCTCCCGGCCCTTCCCGCCCCCCGTTTCTTGCGATAACCGCCATTGCGCTTATCGTATTCTCATCAGCTTTGGCATTCGCGTGGACTGGAGGTTGGCTTACGCCCTCCCGGCTGAGCGGCGCTGAGCTGATCGATTCACTGCAGTCCAATACCGGCAAGGTATTCCCCGGGTTTCGCCGAGCCCATACAAAAGGCATTTGTGTCGCGGGGCACTTCGATTCGAACGGCGCGGGTAGCGCACTGTCGTCGGCAGCGCTCTTCCGCGTCGGCTCGGTGCCTGTAACAGGTCGCTTCAATACCGGAGGAAGCGTGCCGACTGGTGCGGACAGCGATCAGATATTTCGTGGACTCGGCATGCGATTCGCGCTGGCCGACGGTGAAGAGTGGCGAATGGCGCTCGATCAAACGCCAATCTTCGTCGTGTCGAATCCGGCCGATTTCGTCGCACTGCAGATCGCATCGACCCCGGTTCGTGCTACGGGACAGCCTGATCCCGGCACGATGAAGGCGTTCCTCTCAACGCATCCGGAGACGCAGCGCTTCTTCGATTATCTGGAGAAGACGCCAATGTCCTCCGGCTTTGCAAACGGCACGTACTACAGCATCAACGCGTTTCGCTTCATCGACGCGCAAGGCGCAGCACGATCGGTGCGCTGGCAATTCGAGCCGGAGCAGCCGTTCACGGCATTGGACAAGCGCACGGCTGCCGCACTGCCAGCAAACTTCCTCTTCGACGATCTGCTCGAACGCGTCCATGAGGGGCCGGTGAAGTGGCACCTTGTGCTCGTGCAAGCCAATTCGGCGGATCGCACCGATAACGCAACGATCGCGTGGGATGGACCACATCGACGGGTCGACGCCGGCACGCTCGTCTTCGATGCAATTGCGACGGAAGCGGACGGACATTGCCGCGACTTCAATTACGATCCGCTGATGTTGCCGAAAGGCATCGCACCATCCGACGATCCGCTTTTGCCCGCGCGCTCCGCAGCCTACTCGGTGTCGTTCTATCGACGTGCAGTGGAAGGGCCGCGCCCGGATGCCATCACTCTCGAACACGATCATGGAGCCGCGAAATGACGAGCCAAAACCCGACCTTTTCCGTGCCGGCCCGTGCGCTGCACTGGCTGATGGCCGTGCTGATCATCGCGATGCTATTCGTCGGAGCCGGCATGGTATCGACCGTTAGTGCGCGTTATCCGCAATTGCTTGCGTTGCATCGGCCGCTCGGTATCGCGATCCTGTTACTGGCGGTGATCCGACTTGGCGTGCGTTTGACGCACCGGCCACCACCGTTGCCGTCCGACATTCCACTATGGCAGACCATAGTAGCGAAGCTGTCGCATTACCTGCTTTACGCGTTGATGATTGCAATGCCGCTCATCGGGTGGGCGATGCAGTCCGCCGGCGGCTATCCGATCGTGATGTGGAAAGGCGTCGAGCTGTTTCCGATCCTGCCGCACGACATCGTCGTCTACGGTCAGCTGCGTCGGCTGCACGGGCTGCTCGCCTATGCATTTTTCCTGCTGATTCTTGGTCACCTTGCCGCTGCGCTCGTGCACGCATGGATCCGGCGCGACGGTGTCTTCGAGAGCATGGCAGGCAGCCGATAGCGGCACGTCGGGTTCCTCCGGCGGACCGGGCGCCGGACTTGGCGCCGCGTCAAGGCGCGATCGTGCTTTGCGGCACAACCACCCGCCGGGGGCACTTGCGTGAAGGCATCGTGAGCGGGATCCATAAGTAAAAGGTATGTGGTGTATGCGAAGCATGTATTTTTCGTATGGCTCACACACACCTACATTGTCGATATCCCCTCCCTTCCGAGAGAACATCGATGAAAGCGACAATGCCTGGCACGACGGCGGCCCATAGCCGACAAAATCTCGGGGACAAGATTCGGCAATTCACACCGAACTGGTTCGCGATGACGATGGGCAACGGAATCGTATTTCTCGTCATCGCCGGATTGCCGTGGCACTTTGCAGGGCAGATGACGTTGGCCCACACGTTGTGGATGGCCGATAGCGTGCTTTACGTCTCGTTTGCCGGCATGCTGTTGGCGCGCTGGATCTTCTATCCGGAAACGATGCGCCCGATGTTGCATCATCCGCTGCAGTCGATGTTCCTCGGCGCGGTGCCGATGGGGCTCGCACCCGTCATCAACGGCCTGGTGCTCTTTGCCGGCCCGCACGGAGGCGGGGCAGCGAGCCAACTGGCGTACGGCTTGTGGTGTGTGGATGCAGTGCTGGCAGTAGCCGTCGCCGTCGGTGTGCCGTACATGATGTTCACCGCGCAGGACCACGCGCTCGAGCGCATCACCGCCGTGCTGCTGCTGCCGATCGTCGCGCCTGAAGTGGCTGCGTCGAGCGCCGCCGTGCTCGCGCCGCATGTCGACGCACAGACCGCGCGCTTCCTGGTGGCCGCTGGTTACGTACTGTGGGCCGTATCGGTGCCGCTCGCCTTTACCGTACTCACGGTCGTCTTCTTCCGGCTGGTGATCCACAAGCTTCCGCATCGTGATCTCGGCCCGTCCAGCTGGCTGACGCTCGGGCCGATCGGCACCGGCGCGCTGGGCTTGCTCGCGCTCGGCCACGTCGCACCGGATGCATTTGCTGGGACGCCGTTCGGGGCTACAGCAATTGTCGCGCGCGACATCGGCTTGATCGGCGCTTTGCTGCTCTGGGGCGTGGGCCTCTGGTGGCTGGCCATGGCGATGCTGTTCACACTGAAGTATTCCCGCGACGGGCTGCCGTTCAATCTCGGATGGTGGGGATTTACATTCCCGCTCGGCGTCTACACCGTCGTGACGCTCAATCTCTATCGAACCACCGGCTTTGCCGCGTTTGCCGCGCTCGGGATTGCGCTCGCGGCGCTGCTTGGCGGGCTGTGGTTGACCGTGCTGTCCCGCACACTGCGCGGCCTCGCCCGCGGCGAACTGTTCCACGCCCCCTGCCTCGTCGGCCGGGAACGATCCGCCACCGCCTGAACGAATCGTTGAACGCGCTCCCGCCGACCGCACGTGCACCAGGCGGCCGGCCGGCGCGGAGCGATGCCATGACCATCACCGAACCTTCGAAGGAGATGCTGCATGTTCAAGTCAGCACGCCGTGTGGCCGTGACTGGGGCAGCCGGTCAGATTGCCTATTCGTTGTTGTTCCGGATCGCGCGCGGCGATCTGCTCGGCGACGATCAGCCTGTGATCCTTCAACTCCTGGAACTGCCGCACGCGCTCGACGCGCTGCGCGGCGTAGTCATGGAACTGGAAGACTGTGCATTCCCGTTGCTGCAGTCGGTCGAAATCAGCGATGATCCACGCGTTGCGTTTCGCGACGCCGATTACGCGATGCTCGTCGGCTCGCGTCCGCGCGGAAAAGGCATGGAGCGGCGCGATCTGCTGGCCGCGAACGCCGCCATCTTCCGTGCCCAAGGCCATGCGCTCAATGAAGTGGCGAACAGGCAGGTCAAGGTGCTCGTCGTCGGCAACCCGGCCAACACCAACGCGTGGGTGGCACGCTACTACGCTCCCGATCTGCCGACGGATGCCATTACCGCGATGATCCGTCTCGACCACAATCGCGCCGTATCGAAGCTGGCCGCCCGATGCGGCGTAGCGGTGGATGCCGTCACCCGCATGGCGGTTTGGGGCAATCATTCGCCGACCATGTTTCCGGACTATCGTCATGCGCTGATCGAACAGCAGCCTGCCCCGCTGCGGGTCGGCGACGAACGGTGGTATGTCGAGACGTTCATTCCCGAAGTCGCCCGCCGCGGCACCGCAATCATCGAAGCGCGCGGTGCATCGTCCGCGGCGTCGGCGGCCAATGCAGCGATCGACCAGATGCGCGACTGGATTCGCGGAAGCGACGGCCGGTGGGTGTCGATGAGCATCGTGTCGAACGGCGAATACGGCATTCCCCGCGGCCTGATGTTCGGCATGCCGACGATTTGCAGCGAAGGTCACTATCGTATCGTCCCGGATCTCAAGGTCGACGCGTTCGCGCGTGCCCGTATCGACGCATCGATCGTGGAGCTCATGGACGAAATGCAGGCCGTGCGCACGATTCTTGCGTTGTAGAGCGATTCGAAACGCATCGAAATCGCGTGCAATTTCTGAAGCAACTCACATAAATGGACCCATCATGTTCAGCTCCTTGAAAAAGAAGACGACTATATCGTTCGTAACCCTAATGGTATCGTGCGGCGCGTTCGCTCATGAAACCGCCGATCCGACGATACGGCGTGACGCGCGAGACGGCATCGTGCGTTTGTATGGAGCCGGCGGCCCGGATACCGCGTTCCAGAAGGTTGCAAAGGTCTTCACTGACGAAACCGGCATCAAAGTGGAGGTGACGGGCGGGCCGGAGCCGATGTGGAGCCGCAAAGCGCAAGCCGATGCCGATATTTTGTGGGGGACGTCGGAAGAAGATATGGCCGGCCTGCTGGAAACCTACACGGTGTTTCAATGGAGTGACGTCGTGCCGATCTATATTCGTCCAGCTGTCATTGCCGTGAAGAAGGGCAATCCGAAACATATCAGCGGCTTTGACGATCTGCTCGCGGATGGCGTACGTATCGTCGTCACCGAAGGCGCCGGCGTGGCGAATACGTCCGGCACGGGTACGTGGGAGGACATCGCCGGCCGCACGGGACGCCTCGACGACGTGAGGCGGTTCCGGCGGAACATCGTCGGATTCGGCACGGGCAGCGGGCCGAGCTTCAGGATGTTCGTCGAAAAGGACGCGGATGCGTGGATCACCTGGCCCGACTGGCCGATTACACATGCCGACAAAGCGGATTACGTCAGCTTGCCCGCGAACAGGGCGATCTGGAGAGACGTCAATGTTGCGCTCGCCCCGGATGCCGATCCTGAAGCAAGACAGTTTCTCGATTTCCTGACCAGTGATCGGGGAACCGCAATCATGAAGACAGAGGGTTGGGTGCGTTGAATGGATCCCGGAGTGGGACGACCCATCTACGTTGGCTGTTCCGCCCGACTATCAGTGACCATGCATCGAATCGAGTCAGCGAGGCGAAGGTGCCTTCAGATGAAGGCGCCCTCGCGATATGCGGTCCGGGATCGGCATCGATGCACCGCGCGCGATGGACGCTGTCCCGGACCGTAGATTCAGCACATGCCGCCGTTCGCACGAACGACCTGACCGTTGATCCACGCGCCTTCCGGGCTGGCCAGAAACGCGACGACGGCTGAGATGTCCGACGGCTGCCCCAACCGTTCGAGCGGATTCATCTTCGCCATTCGATCGATGAGCTCCGCGCTCTTGCCGGCGAGGAACAGCTCGGTGGCCACAGGGCCGGGTGCCACGGCATTAACGCTGATGCCTCGTCCGCGTAGTTCCTGCGCGAGCACCTGAGTCAGCCCCTCCACCGCGCATTTCGTCGCGATATAGACGGCATACGTCGGCAAGCGCACACCGGTAACGCTTGTCGTCAAGTTCATGATCCGGCCGCCGTCGCGAACACGACGAGCGGCCTCGCGCGATACATTGAACGCACCCTTGAAGTTGATCGCAACCGTTCGGTCAAACGTCGCATCGTCGAAGTCTGCGATCTTCGCCTGATTCATGACGCCTGCGCTGTTGACGACGACGTCCAGGCGGCCAAAAGCCTTCTCCGTCGCGTCGAACATCGCAATGGTCGCGGCCGGGTCGGCGATGTCGGCCTTGACGAGCAACGCGTCGCCGCCGCTCTCGCGAATCGTTGCGGCGACTTCCTCGGCCGGCGCCGCGTTGCTGGCATAGTTCACGACGACCTTGAAGCCGTCGCGCGCGAGACGAATCGCGATTTCCGCGCCGATCCCGCGCGAAGAACCGGTAATGAGGGCTACCTTTTCGGAAGGTTGGATCATGTCATGCTCCTGGAGTGTATGCCGGGCCACTGCGAACGAAGGTTCGTCGCACGTCGGGCCCGGACGTTGGCGGGAAGATGTCGGTATCGAGATGACACATTGCTACGCCGTTACAACGACGCAGTTAAATCGATTCAGGACGCCGGCTCACGGCGATGTGCGGCGGTGCGGCGCAAGAAGGTCGGACAGTCCGACGCGATGCAGCATCTCGGCGCGCAGCCGGTCGAGCACGGCGAAGCCCACGTTCGCGCCGTCTTCGGTCGGATCGACATGCACGCGGAACGGGCGCTTGCCTGCAGGCTTCGCGACTACGTCCACGATCGCATCGGCGACGAGATCCGCATGGGCGTCAGGCGGTACGATCGCGGCGAATGCCTCTTGGACTTCGTGCCCGAAGTTCTTGTAAGGGCCTGCGTCGTATTCGGCCGCACGAGCCGTGTCCGCCGGGGCTCCGGCGTGAGCGAAATGATTCGTGCCCTGCGTAAATGCGCCAGGGACGATGATTGACGTCTCGATTCCCCAGCGCGACAACTCGCGTGCGTACAACACGGCAATCGCATCCATTGCCGCCTTCGCACCAAAATACGGTGCGAGATAGGGCGGTGTGCCGCCCGCGGCGCTGCTGCTCGATACCCACACCAGCAATCCTTGCTGCCGCTCACGGAAGTGTGGGAGGACTGCCCTGTTCACCCGCTGGGTACTGACCACGTTAATGTCGTAAAGCTGCGCATACTGCTCGGGCGTAAACGCTTCGGCCGGGCCGAAGGCCATGTGCCCGGCGTTATGGATCAGCACATCGATGCCGCCGGCCTGCTCCAGAACGGTCGTGATTGCGCGTTCGACGGACGCGTCGGATTGCACGTCGAGTTCAAGCGTGCGCAGATCGATGCTTGCCGTGTGCGCAAGTGCGCTCATCTGTTCGGTTACGGCGGCGTTCCGCCCTGCCGTATCGCGCATCGACGCGTAGACGACGTGGCCGGCATGTGCGAGTGCCTCTGCCGTCAGTCTGCCAAAACCGCTAGACGCGCCGGTGACGAGTATGACCTTGCTCATGATGGATTTCCTTTGTGGTGAGTGAACGTTAAACGGGTGAAGAATCATGCGTCGCCGCCGCGTGCCCAGTGCTGTTCGATTCGTCCGAACTTCCATATCGCGACGGACACCGCCCATGTCGCGGCGAATAGGGCGACGATCGCGAAACCCATATGGTTGAGGTCGAGTGCTGGCAGCCACGTACCTGACGCGACGTGGATATGGAAGACGTTGTCGAGCAGACCCAGCATCTCGATCGTTCCGATGATGAGCGCAAAGCCGATCGAGAGGCCCGTGACGACGAGGTTGTAGTAGATTTTGCGAATGGGGTGCGTGAGCGCCCATCCGTATGCAAGCGTCATGAACGAGCCGTCGATCGTGTCGAACAGCAGCATGCCCGCAGCGAAGAGGACGGGCAGGCAGAGGATCGCGTACCACGGGAGGCCCGAGGCGGCGCCCGCACCGGTCAGCACCAGGAGCGCGATTTCGGTTGCGGTATCGAATCCGAGCCCGAACAGGACGCCGACGAAATACATCTGACCGGGTTTGCGAACGATGCGCATCAACGGCGCGAGAAGCCGGCTGATCAGGCCGCGCGAGCCGAGGCATCGTTCGAGTTGCGCTTCATCGAACCTCCCGCTCCGCATGCTTCGAAATGCTGTGCAAAGATCGTAAAACGAAGCGATGTTCAACGCCGCTATCGAATAAAGGAAGACGCTGGAAACGATCGCGCCAACGGTGCTCGTCAGCATGCGCAGCGGCGAGCCGGCGTCGAGTACATGCGCCGATAGAGAATGCATGCCGAGTGCGATGAAGAGGGCGAGTCCGAACACGACGCTCGAATGGCCGAACGAGAACCAGAACCCCACGCTCGATGCCCGCTGGCCTTCACCGATCAGTTTGCGCGTGGTGTTGTCTATCGCCGCGATGTGGTCGGCGTCGAACGCGTGCCGCATGCCCAGCGAGTACGCAGTGATCCCGGCGCCGATGCCGAAGGCGCGGGAGTCGACGCTGAGGTGGTGCGGAACGATAAACGCGACCAACGTACCCCAGCCAACGACGTGAAGAAGAACGATGAACATGCCGAGCGCAACCCATGAAACGGTTGCGGTCCGGTGGTTTGAGAAACGACGAATGTCATGGCTCGCGGACATGGAAGCCTCGTCAAGAATGAGGGGAGAATCGGGGCCGCCGACGCCGGGCGGTCAATTGCTACCGGAGAGCGTCGGCGCCACCGCGCACCGCCGAGTCGATTCAAACCTTGGGCACGTACGGGAACGTCGAGGACGGCTTCGATGTGACGGACTCTTTCCCGATTCCGAGACTGATCGGCGTATTTGCGGCGATCGAGAACATCACATCCGGTGCGTTATCGGTCATGGACCGCCCGTTCCATTGCGAGAAGCCGAATACGGCCGGCGTGCCGACCGTGTACGGCAGTACGTTCGGAAGCAGTCGGTGTGCGACGGCTGCTGCATAGCCGTCCGGGTCTT
This sequence comes from Burkholderia sp. Ac-20344, assembly GCF_017104975.1. Classification (NCBI taxonomy): domain Bacteria; kingdom Pseudomonadati; phylum Pseudomonadota; class Betaproteobacteria; order Burkholderiales; family Burkholderiaceae; genus Burkholderia; species Burkholderia sp. Ac-20344. The sequence goes on along the minus strand of NZ_JAAGPP010000007.1, from coordinate 60,809 downwards.
CGGCTGTTCCGTTGGCTCTCACCGCGCCCGCGATCGCCTTGATGAGCGTGGCGCCGTAGGTTTCGAAGTCGTCGGCCGGGCGGCCAGCGTTCAGCCGGTCGCCGAGATCCTCGTTGAACTGAGTGAAGAGCGGATGAATCATCGGGAGCCCGACGCGATTGATCGGTCGCCAGCCGCCACTGTCGGTGGCGAGTGTCGCGACCGCCCACACGCCGATTTTCCGGTTACCGTTTGCCGTGGCGAGCAATTCCGCGTCAGGCACTTCGAGAACGATCGAATACACGGTGTGACCGGCAAACAGGTTGCGCGCATCACGAGGTTGCCACGTGCCCAGATCGAGCGGCTGGCCGTCCTGGAACGCGTGACCGACCGCATGAAGGACATCGGGTTCGATCCAGAACGGATCCCCTGCGCGTCCGGCCCACACTCGCAGGCCGGACGGCGTCGTAATCGTCTCATCGGTGTCGCCTTGCGCAACCACGTCGCCGGCCGCATGCGGATCCGCAGCCGAAGTGCCGACGATGCGGCGCACGACGAAATGTTGTTTTCCGCTGGCTTCCCGCTCGTTAAACGTGATGCGATAGGTCACGTCCTCGATTGAGTCCTGATCGAGGTCGATCTTGAATTCATAGAACCCTTCGGGGTGGTAACCAGGCGTCGGTACGTCGCCGGCAATCGAATGGCAAACGTTGATGACGAATACGGTCCCGGTCTGGCCTCGAAAGCAATACAGGTCGGTGATGTCGAGACGGATGTCCTGGCGGGCGAGCGGGGAGTCGAGGTGATGCGACATGGTTCGATCCTTTCCGTAAGATCAATGAGGATGGCGGCGATCCGGCGTCGTGGACACCGCACCGCGATGCCTCGCGCTGGATGACGGAAAGGAGTGTGACGCGCCGACCGAACCGGCGCTGTCCGGAAAGGCAGCGCCATTTCCGATTTGCACGGCATCGATACCATGCACATGTGCCGCCGTCTCCGCGGGCTTGCGGACCGGCGGCTAGATGTTATGCGCTCGCGCTACGGGCGGTGCGAACCTGAAGAACAGCAATCAGCGTAATCGCGGCAGACACGCAGACATACCAGCCGGCAGCGGAATGCAGGCCCGTCCACGCATCAACCGAAGCAACCACGAACGGGGCTGTACCGCCAAACAGTGCGACACCGGTGGCATACACGACCGACATCGCGACGGCGCGACCTCGCATCGGGAACATTTCGAGGATAACAACAATGCTCGGTGCACCAGCGATGGCAGACAACCCGGCGAGTAGCGCGACCACGCAGCGTAATACGAGGGGTTGCGGATGGATCGCCGCGTAATGGAATGCCGGTAGTACGGCCAGCATGGTCAAGGCACGCGACAGGCCGATGGTTCTCAATCGCCCGGTTCGATCCGCGAGCCAGCCGCCAGCCAGCGACAGACTCAGCGTGACCGCGCCGACAGCCACCGTCGTCACAAAAGCGGCGTATGCAGTCGGTGGTGGACCGGCTACGCCGACCGTGGTCGCGTAGGTCGCAACATAGGTCGGTACAGTGCCGCCGAAGATCAATGCAATCGCGATGAGCCACTGCTGCCTATACCCGACTAACGTAGTACGCACAGCGCGCCCATCGCGCGGTACCCGCCAAGTCTCGTCGATCTGGCGGCGCAAATAGAGTTGAACGGGAATGAGCATACCCGCTAGCGCGAATGGTATGCGCCAGCCCCAATGCTGAATTTGCGTGATCGTAAGAAGGTTGAATATTGCAATACCGCAACTGCCAGCTGCGACCAATGCAAGTCCCTGGCCCGCCATCAGCCATCCTGCGTAGACGCCTTTGCGCTCGGGTGGACAGCGCTCGATCAGCAACGCTCCCGACGATCCCATTTCCCCACCGATCGCAAAGCCCTGCAGGATCCGGCAGATGAGTACGGCGATCGGAGCGCCAATGCCCAGGGTCGCATAGCCGGGCGTTAACGCAACCCCAACCGAACCTGCGGTGACGAGTGCCGCGGTGAGTAGTAACGCTGGCTTGCGTCCGGCGGTGTCTGCATGGAGGCCGATCACCAGCGCGCCGATCGGGCGGGAGAGGAACCCGGCCGCGAACGTGCCAAGCGACAACATTCGGCCATAGGCAGCCGATGCGTGCGGGAAGAACGCATCGGCAATGAATGCGGCGAAGACCGCGTAACAGAAGTAGTCGAAAAACTCGACAGCGTTGGCAAGCACAACCGAGGCCAAGGTGCCCGCCGTAAGGCTGTGTGCAAACGCTTTGTCGGCATCGTTCCGAGATCGTCTCATGCGGCCTGGCCACCTTCGGGTGCAGATGCACGCGGATTACTGGTACCGAAGGCCCCTGGACAGCGCGGGACGGTGAAGCAGAAAGTCGTGCCTTGTTTACTGGTTTGCCCGATCCATATCGTACCGCCGTGAGCCTCCACGATTGACTTCGAGATCGGAAGACCCATCCCCATTCCGTCGCTCTTCGTGCTGGAAAGCGGTTGAAATATCGAGTCCGGCTGGGCCGCCGCGATGCCACTGCCCGAATCGGAGACTTCGAACAGTGTCTGCATATTGTCGTAGCGGCGCACGCGCACCGCCAGTTCGGGCGCGCGATCGGCGAGATTGGCTGCCGAGATCGCATGGATACCGTTTATCAACAGGTTGGTCAGCACTTGTTGAAGTTGAATACGATCGGCATACGCGCGTATTCCCGGCTCGATATCCGTTGCGACGGCGATTGAATGCGCATTCGCCTCCGATGCAACCAACAGCATCGCGGATTGCACGATTTCCGCGCAATCGACGTCGGTCGCCTCGACCGGCGCACCGACGAGAAACCCGCGCAGACGCTGGCAGATGGCCGCAATGTCGTCCGTCCAACGTGCCGCGTATCGGAATGCGGCCAATGCTTCATCGATATTCGGCTCGGGCCGGTCCATCCAGCGAGCGGCTGCGTCCAGCGCGGTCCGGACCGCGCCGAGCGGCTGACCGATTTCGTGAGTAATCGATGCAACGAGCTGCCCGACCATCGACACTCTTGCGGTTCGGGCCATTTGCGCGCGCAACGCCTGCAGGCGCTCGCTGTTTTCCTTGTGCTCGGTCACGTCGAATGCATAGAAATGCAGACGACGATACTGTGCCGGGTCGGCCGGCAGCGAACACCGCCACACGATAGGCACCTTCCTGCCGGTGAGGGTCGATAGCAGGCGTTCGCCCTGGCAAAACGCCCGCCCGTCGAACATCGCGCGCAGTACCTGCGAGTTGCTGATGCGATTCGCCGGAAGCAGCTTGCGCGATTGTTCGAAAAACAGCTCCTTGGATTCAGCTTCGAAAAGTGCGAGCGCGGCGCCGTTTGCGTCAATGAACGCGTGCAGCTCGCGCAGCTCGTCGATGACTTGCGGATGGGCGTCGACGTAGGCTTCCAGATCCGTCACGCCACATGCCTTGAGCGAGTCGACCCACGCCTTGATGCCGGACCAGTCTTCTATAAGAATCGGTATGGGCGCGTCGCGAAACAGCGAATCCGCTTCGACGCGCGCTTGCGCCGCAGGGCTCGACGACGGGTCCGAAGCATTCCGTGTCGACAGGCTCGGCGACTTTCCGTTTGATCCGTTCATGGGGCGAGTTCGAATACGTGTGAAGCGAGGTCGAGCACCGCTGGGTGTCGCGGACGAAGGTGTCGCGGGAAAGGTGCGGCGATTATACAAAACCATAATTTCCTGAGAACCGGTGGCTGCGAATCGTTGCGTGGGCGCGGCATTCGGGCCTGTCGCCACGGTGCGAACCGACTGACCGCGCGTCTCTAGTCTTCTTCGCTCAAGTGCGTTGTGGCTGCTCTGGCTCAATAAACGTGCGAATCGAAAAAGAGCGGATCGGTGGCAACTGCATATTGGTGCGGGCATCGGGCTGTGCCGGTGCGTCACATCAACTGAACGGAGCCAAATATGTCGGAAGTAGTGAAAGTTGCGCTTGTCACCGGAGCGTCGGGTGGCATCGGCAAGGCGGTCGCATTGCGCCTCGCGGCCGACGGATTTGCGATCGTGGGCCACTACGCTGGAAATGCCGCCGAGATGGACACACTCATCTCGGAGATCACCGACCAAGGCGGTCAGGCAATCGCGGTCAAGGGCGATATCAGCGCGGTGGACGACGTCGCCGCACTCTATGAGCGTACGTTGAATGCATTCGGACGGCTCGATGTGGTCGTCCATTGCGCGGGCATCATGCCGCTCGCGCCTATCGGCCCGGACGGTCTGGACATATTCGACAGGACGATTCGGGTCAATCTGCGCGGCAGCTACCTGGTCATGGCGCATGCCGTGTCGCACCTGGGCGCCGGCGGCCGTATCGTCGTCTGTTCCAGCAGTGTCGTCGCGAAGTCTTTCCCCAACTACGGCGCGTACATCGCGTCGAAGGCGGGCGGCGACGGACTGGTGAGAGTGCTGGCGAACGAGATGCGCGGGCGGGGGATTACGGTCAACGCGGTCGCACCTGGGCCTGTCGCGACCGAGTTGTTCCTGAAAGGGAAGACGGACGAGCAGATCGAGCGGCTCGCGCACCTTGCACCGCTCGAGCGGCTCGGCGAGCCGGACGATATTGCCCGGGCGGTAGCGTTTCTCGTCGGCGAGGACGGCCAGTGGATCAACGGTCAGATTCTTTACGCCAACGGTGGTTTTGCTTGATGTATCGGACGCCTTCGGCGAGCGGTCGCGAAGGCGTCTTCCCTCTTCTCCCCGTGCATGTCAGCCTGCGCAAGCGGGGTGTTCCGAGCGAGGGGCGAGTCCCGCCACACCTGGGACAGTGTGGCACCTTGGCGCCTGAAGAGTGTCGATCATGTGCGCCACCACGAAATCGACGAATGTTCGGATTTTCGCGTCGACGTGGCGACGCGATGCGTAAAGCACGTACACGGGAGTGCGCTCCAGTCGCTGTTCGGGGAACAGGCGCACGAGCGAGCCTTGGCGAATGTCGTCGATCACGCAGTGCAGCGGCAGCGCGGCGACGCCGGCACCAGCAAGAACGGCGAAGCGCGTGGCATCTACATCGTCGATGACGATGGGTCCCTCGTGGTTCGTCGATGCAAGCTTGACGATGTTGAGTCTCGCTTGGTGTTTGGACGTCGAAACGCGCGTCGGCACGGGCGTCAGCGCATGCGCGACCACCTGGTCGAACGTATCGATTCGGCATGTCCGGAGATACCTCGGTTCAGCGACCAGCACATGCTCGATCTGGCCGATTATCCGGCTCACGTTCCCGGAATCGGGCAGTGAAGCCGTGGGCACGATTGACACATCGACGCGGTCTTTAATGAGATGTGCGGTGCCGGGTATGAATGTCACATGAACCTTGACGCTCGGGTGCCGACGTTGATATTCGACGAGACATTGCGTGACGCGTCGGAGTCCGAGCTCGGGCGAGCAATGGACGTGCAGTGTGCCGTGCGGCCGTGAATAGGCGCCGACGGCCTCCGCTTCCGCGTCGTCGAGATCGACGAGAACCTGCTTGCATCTGGCGTAATAGCGCTGCCCGGACTCCGTCAATGACAGGCTGCGTGTGGTGCGATTCAGCAGCCGCGTATGCAGCCGGTTCTCGAGCATCGAGACCGCACGCGACACGCATGCCTTGCTGTACTCCATCTGAACGGCAGCCGCGCTGAAACTGCCTGTTTCCACCACGCGCGAGAAGATTCGCATGCTCAGTAGCGTGTCCATTCATACCTCGCCTTCTGGGGGAGTGTCGACTGACCGACAGCAGGGTCCGGGATGGACGATCACGCGCACCAGGCTGCTGTCTCGCGATAAAAAGATAGCGGGATGCTCGCTCGCGCGCCATCGTACGTTTGGATGTGCGGATACCCGATGGGAACTCCAGTCTCATCCTCCTGTATAGCAGCACCGTTGATTTCAGTTTTGTCATCCGGATGTTCGAATGGCGTCAAGCCCGATCGTCACAATGGGCTCACTGGACAACGACTGCATCGGCTGACGTGTTTGCCGTGCGTCAACGATACGCACTCCCCTGCTTATGCGAGGTATTAGCGATGCATAACCCGATATCGACGAGCGCATGGCCAAGACCCAAATCCATCGAATCGTGCAGTGATGGTGGGAAAGACCGACCGATTTCGCATGCCTGTTAATACCTTCGTATAGTCGGGGCCAGCGGTTTCTGGCAGGAGCACGTATCGGCGATGACGTTTCCGCGTCCGCCGCCAGTCTTTCTTCAGGCGCGATTGATCGTTCTCACTGAGGCCCGGGGCGTGAGGGCGATCATTCGTCGCCATGCCGACAAGGCGTGGTGCGGGATGCGAGCCTTGATTCGTGAATTAAACCTCGATATGACCGACCTCACCCATCGATAAGTTCGAGCAACCCTTTGTACGGCTGGTGCGACGTTGTTCGTTTCGATACCTTGTATTCACCGCGCAGGTCGTGCGCAACGTTTCATGTTTCCGTCAGGTAGCTAACCATGATTCTTTTGTCATCGAGTCCTTCCAGGACCGCCGCCGATTTCAACGCGCTTGCCGGCGCGCGCGTGTCGAGCCCTATCGCTGCCGAAACGACCTGGCGCGAGCCTGGGGCCGGTCGCGATATGGACATCGCGCTTTCGCGCTGGACGCGCAATGGCACCGAGACACTCGAGGTAGCGAACGATTGCAGCGAGAATTGGCACTGCATCGGCATCAACCTCAAATGTACGGTGCTGACTTTCACCCACGCGGGGCGCCCTCTCGTCCAGGGACGGTTGACGGCGGGCGCTGCGCAAGTCACGGCGCCGGGCGTCGCGTGCCGCGCGGTGTTTGACGCACCGAGTGACGTGCTGCATTTGTTCGCGTCGCAAGCAGTACTGGCCGAATGCTATGCCGACCTGTTCAATCGCGCTCCTTCGGCCGACATCGTCATCGACGACCCGCGTCTCATCCGGGATCCTGCGCTTGAGCGACTCGGTCAGGCACTGGCCGTGTCTCACACGCAGGACGCGGCGTTGGGCAAGGTTTTCGCCGACAGCGTCAGCCTTGCAATCGTGTCGCGTATCGTGGCCAGCCACTTCGCGACGAACAGGAGCGAGGTGCGCGGTGCGGCTGCGCTGCCGTCGTGGCGCATGCGGCGCGTGGTCGAGTTCGTCGAAGCGCACCTCGCCGACTCGATCGGGCTCGCCGACATGGCACAAAGTGTCGGGCTGACGCGGATGCACTTTGCCGCCCAATTTCGTCGAGCCACCGGATTGCGGCCGCACGAGTATCTGATGCGGCGGCGCATCGAACGCGCACAGCAACTGTTGCTCGAATCGCGCCACGGCTTGCTCGATGTTGCACTGGGTTGCGGCTTCCGTTCGCAAGCTCATTTCACTACGGTGTTCAAACGTTTCGTCGGAGAGCCCCCTTTTTGCTGGAGAGCCAAGGCAAATGCAGATCGATGAACGGGTAACAGCATTCCTTGCCGTGAGCGAGGGATTTCTTCGTGGCACTTACCGGTGCGATGGCCGAAACGCTGTCCATCAAATTTCGCAAGTGTCGCAGAACTGTATCGGCGCCGGGCCGCGTGCATCGAATGACGTTCGCGAGACTGCGGAGCGCGCTCGCCGATGTGACTACCCAGGCGCGCCCAGATAGCGCCGTGCGCGGCGCCGCTCGCGGCGCACGCCCACCGAAGCGGTTCAACCTACGACGCAACGAGGACGACAATGAACTTCTCGACCGACGTGATGGCGATGGATCCATGGCAGCAGACGCTGAGTTTGCTGTCCCAACTGTGTCGAAACGATCTGCGACCGATCGTACCTGAGCCTGAGTCACTGCGTGGGCGTGTGGCTACGCATCAGGGCCGCTCATCAGAGGCAGGTTCCGGGCTTCGGGCCGTTTCGGTGAGCTTCGTCGATCGTGTGAGCTCGACAGCCGTGACGATCGCATGGCGCGATTCCACGCACTGCTCGTATGGTGACCAGACCTGGCACGTGACACGTGCCCGCGCAAGCGGCGTGTGTGCACTCAGCGGTCGCCCGGTCCGGACCGGCGATGCCGTATATCAGCCGCGTGGCCGTCCGCGGCCGCTCAATGCCGGTGCGATGATCCTCGAGGCGGTGCTCCGCGAAGCGGAAACAGATCGGTGACGCAAGCGACAATGCGGCAAGCAGAAGCCTCCAGCGAGCGGCAAATCCGCTTGCCGCGTGTCAGTTCGCGCTCGTTTGGACCGAACGATTAATTGAATGGAGCGTGCGGATTCCGATCGTCCTTGAACGCAAAGCGCGTCATAGCGGCGAACTACAGCGTGCCCACTGCAATCGCGGTGTTCAGTGTTCCGCTCGCGATCAGGTCGAACAACGCCTGGCTACTGGGCGACAACGATCGCCCTTTCGCCCAGACCATGTGGAGCGGCCGCGCTATTCTCATGTCGTCGACTTCGACAACGGCCAGCTCGCCGCGTCGCAATTCATCCGCGACGCTGAGCGTGGAGATGTAAGCAAGCGCGTGCTGGGACAGCAGCATCCGCTTGATGGCTTCGGTGTGGCTTACCGACATCAGCGGCTCGATCTCAAGCCCGGCGCGACGGTACGATTCTTCGATGATCGCGCGCGTTCCGGACCCTGGCTCGCGCATGATGACCGCCCTGCTCACGAGATCTCGCGCGCATACTCTTTTGCTCGCGAGCGGGTGACCGGCCGCGGCGATGACGGCGATTTCGTCGGAACCAATGCGTCGGGCATGGAGAATGGAATCGTCGAACGGTCCCTCTATGAAGCCGATCGTGAAGGTCAAATCGTGTAATCCCGCTTCCACGCGCTCGGTGTTCGTGACCGTGAGATCGATGGTGACGCGAGGGTAACGTGCGTTGAATAGCGCAATGGCTTCCGGCACGAAGAAAACGCCTAGCGTGCCGCTCGCGCCGATCTTCATGTGACCCGATCCAAGGCCGGCAAGCTCCGCGAGCTGTTTTTCGGCCGTATCCGCGAGAGTAAAAATGCGACTTGCATACTCGTACAGCAGCTTGCCACCTTCCGTCAGTGCCACGCCGCGAGGCAACCGATCGAACAGCACGATGCCGAGACGATCTTCGAGCTCGCGAACCTCCCGGGTGACGGCCGGCTGACTGACGTGCAGTTGCTCCGCGCCGGCGCTGATGCTGCCGGCGCGCGCGACTTCATAAAAGGCGAGAAGGTGAGTGAAGTTCATGGAGCTCGACAGGGGCGACAGCAGCTGCGCGCCGCGCTTGCAGCCCACGTGCCAAACGAGCGAGCTCGGCTGAACGGTGCGCGGTCCATGCGTGTCAGCTACCGAAATAGGGATTGCAGAAGCTTGCCGGACCGACGCAGGATGCGGACGCGTGCGTGGTTGCGTGAATGCGCTTGCCGCTTCCCGAGGTTCCGTCCGTCAACGCACTGCCGAAGCCGCTCCCTGCCTGCTGCCTGGCAGCAATCTTCGCCTCGGCTGCTTGAATGTCCGCCGGATACTGCGGATCGTTTCCGGTCGCCGGGTTGTAGCCAGCACGCTCGACACGGACCAGATCGGCGCGCACTTGCTCGCGCGTGAGCTGCGTGGAGCCCTGAGCGAAGCTCACGGCGGGAGCGGCGAGGGTGCCGATGACGATGGCGATACATGCGAGCGTTTTCATGATGAAGCTCCTTCAGTTGAGTTGAATGCGACACATCTTCCACTGTCGATCAATTTCGCGTTGGTCAAACAGCGTGTGCCATTACCGGGTCTCGGTGGCGTGGCCACTGTTCGCGAGTCGGTAAAGGAAGAATATCGGCGCGCCGCTCGCACGAAAAATGCGTTGTTGCGATGCTTGCCATAATGTAGTGGCATGGCGGTCGGCCGGTGTGATCGGCGATTCTCGAAGGGGCCGCCCGCGGCCTGTGGCCGCTGACGGTGCCGGATACGCGATGAACTGGCCAGGCCCGTAGAGCGGCTATCCCCCGATCGCCCGTGCAACTGCGAATGCGGCGGAATCCGGGCCTACCGTAGCCGCACGCACCACCTTCACGGGGACGGACTTGTACGCGGGCGTGCGGCTTTGCGGGTCGAATGCATCGAGCGGCACAAGCGGATTCGCTTCGGGGTAGTAGGCGCCGCAACAGCCGTCCGGCAGCGAGTATTCGACAATCTTGAAGCCGCGCACGACACGTTCGATGCCGTCCGTCCACATCGCGACAATGTCCACGCGCTCGCCCGGATGCAGATTGCGCCTGGCGAGTTCGCGCGGATTCATGAACAGCACGTCGCGCTGCCCGAATACGCCACGATATCGGTCCGAATGAGAATAGAGCGTGGTGTTGTACTGATCGTGGCTGCGCATCGTCGTGAGCATCAGCGCTTGCGCGTCGCCATGATCGAAATCTTCGTCGAGACCGTCGAAGACGAGAAAATTCGCCCGGCCCGTCGAAGTGGCCCACACCCTCTCGCGCGCGGTCGAAGCGAGATGAAAGCCGCCGGGTATGCGAATGCGATCGTTGTATGCGTGGAAGATCGGGAATACTGCTTCGATGGCGTCGCGAATACGATCGTAGTTGGCGACGAGGTGCTCCCATGGCACGCGGGAGACACTGCCAAGCGTCGCGCGGGCGATACCGGCGACGATCGCCGGCTCGCTAAGCAGCTGCTCCGACGCTGGCAGGTTGCGGCCAGCCGACGCATGGACCATCGACATCGAATCTTCCACGGTAATCGACTGGGGCCCGTCAGCCTGCATATCGATCTCGGTGCGCCCGAGGCAAGGCAGAATCAATGCGGCTTTGCCGTGCACCAGATGGCTCCGATTGAGCTTCGTTGCGATGTGCACGGTCAGGTCGAGCCGGCCGATCGCCGGCTGCACGCGGACCCAGTCCGGTATGGCCGCGGCGAAATTCCCGCCCAGCGCGATAAAGACCCGTGCATGGCCGCGCATCATCGAGTCGATGGTCGCGAGCACATCATGACCGTGTGCAGCAGGCGGGCGAAAGCCGAAGGTGCGCTCGATGCCGTCGACCAGCGCAGCGGTCGGCTTCTCGGTAATGCCGACCGTCCGGTTGCCTTGCACGTTCGAATGTCCGCGCACCGGGCAGATTCCGGCTCCGGGGCGCCCGACGTTGCCTCGCAGCAGCGCGAGGTTGGCGATCTGCTGGACGTTTTCCGTGCCGCGACGGTGCTGGGTGAGCCCCATCCCGTACACCAGGATCACGTTGTTCGCCGCCGCGTAGATGCATGCGGCATTTTCAATGTCGGCCCGCGCGAGGCCCGACACGCGCTCGATGGCGTCCCATGACGTTGCTCGCAAATCCGCGATGAGCTCGTCGATACCTTTCGTATGACCCGCGATGAACGTCATATCGAGGATTCGGGGCTTGTCGGCCTCGACGGCTGCATCGTCTGCCTCGACGATTGCCTTCATCATGCCCTTGAGCACGGCCGCGTCGCCGCCGACGCGGACCTGGTAGAGGAATGTGCTGATCGGCGTCGAACCGAGCGTTGCCATTTCGAGCGGATCCTGCGGCGCGGTGAAGCGCTCGAGCGCGCGTTCGCGAAACGGGTTGAACGAGACGATCTTGGCCCCACGGCGAGACGCTGCATGGAGGTCGCTCATCATTCTCGGGCTGTTGGTCCCGGGGTTCTGGCCGAAGATGAAGATCGCGTCGGCCTGCTCGAAGTCTTCGAGCAGCACGGTCCCTTTGCCTACGCCGATCGACTGCGGCAGCCCGACGCTCGTGGCTTCGTGGCACATGTTCGAGCAATCGGGAAAATTGTTCGTGCCGAATTCGCGTACAAAGAGCTGATAGAGGAATGCCGCTTCGTTCGATGCGCGTCCGGACGTATAGAAATCGGCCTGGTCTGGATGGTCGAGGGCATTCAGGGCATCTGCGATAGTCGAGAACGCGGCCTCCCACGTGACCGGTACGTAGCGATCCGACATGGGGTCATAGGTCATCGGGTGAGTGAGGCGTCCGGCCATCTCGAGATCGTAGTCATCCCATGTCGACAGCTCTGACACGCTGTGTGCAGCGAAGAACTCAGGCGTGCAGCGCTTCGACGTTGCCTCCCATGCCACCGCTTTCGCACCGTTCTCGCAGAATTCGAACGACGACGTATGTTTCGGATCGGGCCATGCGCAACCCGGACAGTCGAATCCCTCCGGTTGGTTCATGTGGAGCAGCGTCTTCGCGCCGGAAACGGGAATGCCCTGTACTGCGAGCGCCGCACCCGTCGCTTTGAGAGCCCCCCAGCCGCCGGCGGGTTCGCTGTAGATACGAACGGTTTTCTTCCTGGCCATGTCGAGTTCCTCGATGGATTCGGGATCGATCTTGATGCGTTCGTGCGCGACGGTATTGCATCTTGGCGCCGCGGTTTTCGAATTCGCACGCAAGAATGCCGGTGACCGGAGTGCGCTGCTCGGAGACTTCCCGACAGGGCGCGGAAATGGCGCGACCCGCAATTGGCGGTGGAGCGTTGTTGAAGCAAGCGCCGTCGACAAGCGGTCTAGCCGATGTGCTAACGACAGGCTTCGGCAAGAAACCATGCGCGCCGTTGCGCTTCGTCGATCCAGTTCTCGAGCATGCTCGCCGTTGCGACGTCTCCGTGCGCTCCGCAGACAGCGTGCGCGGCCAACATGAACTGCACGAGCAGCAGGTTGTCTCGGTGAAGTTCGCTCAGCATCGCGTCGGGGGGCACGTTCGCTGCGTCGTTATCCGCGAGTCGTTGGTGCCGTGCGATGTCGGCTATCGAACGCAACGTCGTCCCGCCGACCTTACGTACGCGCTCGGCGATGTCATCCGTGATCGCGAAGAGCTGGACACCGTGCTCGTCAAGCATCAAATGGTAGTCACGGAAATGCGCACCGCTCATGTGCCAGTGGAAATTCTTCGTCTTCAGGTAGAGCGCAAACACGTCTGCGAGTAACGGGTTGAGCGCGTCCGAGATCGCGCTGACCGCGCGTTCGTCGAAACTCATCGCGGTTTCGGAGGTAGCTTGGCGAATGGTCTGGCGTGCTTTTGACATGAGGTGGCTCCTTTTCAACGCAAACGGCGGCATCACGATCGAAGCACTCGTGTCGCGTGGTGCCGTTGAGAACGATTCGAAGGCACCGCATGGGAGCACGACATGCCGGACAATGAGACAGTGCATGCAGCCGTTTCTTGGCGAGACTTGCGTCCGTTCGCGGCCTTCATGGCAGTCGCGATGGGCAGACGGAACGCAAGAATGTATGGAGAGGTTGGCGATTCGGCCGTTCCGGGATTTTTCCGTTCGCCCGTAACCACGTGAATCGAACGGCTGCAAAACCGATGTCTGGGCGAGCGACGCGACTCGGCCTCGGCCTCGACCTCGACCTCGACCTCGACCTCGTGTGCGGCAACCGTGTATGCCGGGGACGATCGTGCGGAGCGGAAAATCCCGGTCCCTGTCAAAGGGAACGGGGATTCGTCGCTTCGATAATTGTTCCAGTGCGTGAGTTTTGCGGCCCGCGTCGTGGCCGCGAGGCAGCGCGTAACGTCGCTTCTACCGTGAAGGCAGGTTGGGAGCGACATCGCCAAGGAGAGTACGAAGATGGCAACGCTCGTATTGAAAGACGGAACCGAACTGTTCTACAAGGACTGGGGCTCGGGCCAGCCGGTGGTGTTCTCGCACGGATGGCCGTTGAACGCCGACGCGTGGGATGCACAAATGATGTATCTCGCCGAGCGAGGCTATCGCGTGATTGCGCACGACCGCCGGGGGCACGGCCGCTCCAGTCAACCGTGGGGCGGAAACGAGATGTCCCGTTACGCGGACGATCTCGCCGAACTCATCGAATATCTCGATCTCAAGGATGCAGTACTCGTCGGTCATTCGACCGGAGGCGGGGAGGTTGCCCGATATATCGGCCGTCACGGCACCACGCGTGTCGCGAAGGCCGTATTGATCGCGGCTGTGCCGCCGCTAATGCTGAAAACCGAGGCGAACCCCGGTGGCCTGCCGTTGTCGGTGTTCGACGATATCCGAAAGGGTGTCCTGGCGAACCGCTCGCAGTTCTTCAAGAACCTGGCGGTCCCGTTTTACGGCTTCAACCGCGACAATGCAAAGGCGTCGGCCGGGACGGTGGATGCGTTCTGGTATGCGGGCATGCAATGTTCGATCAAGAGCGCGTACGACTGCATCAAGGCCTTCTCGGAAACCGACTTCACCGCTGATTTGCGAAGCATCGACGTTCCTACACTGGTGCTGCAAGGCGATGACGATCAGATCGTCCCGCTCGACGATTCCGGTCGGTTGTCGGCCGAGATCGTTCGCGACGCACGGCTGACCATTTACCCCGGCGCACCGCACGGCTTGTGTACCACGCATGCCGATCAGGTGAGCGCGGATATTCTCGCGTTCATTCGCGCGTGACATTCCGGCCGCTCGACGTGTCGTCGGTCGACGCGAACCGGCGACGCGCGTGACGCGTTCCCGATACCGGTGCACTTACCGCCGGTATCGGCTCGGCGACATCGCCGGCCGCCCGCCGCGCATGCGGCCCTCATCGCACCGACGATGCGCCGAGATCCGGACATTCGATGCAATGCAGACGTGGAATCCTCATGCATGGCGGCAGAAGTGGAGTGCCACGCATACCGCACGCGTGCGGCATGCGTACCTTCGTTTATCACAGGCTTGTACGGCCTTCGTTGCGCGGAAGCCGGCGTGAGGTGGCGTCGTCCGATCGGGATGAGGCCGCGTTTTCCAAGCAAACGCGACGGCGATGGCGTCCGACAGCTCGGCATTGCGATGAACGACCGGTGCCGACCGGGACCGCGTGGAACTATACATATATATGATTTCCGCAAATTGCCGATTTCTCTATGATTGGGGGCGACAGGGCGACCAATGTTCGGTCACCCGAAACGGAATTTCGGCCGAGGGCTCGGGTTTGCAGAATTATCCAATCGTTTCGATTGTTGACGATGACGAATCCGTCCGTGTCGCCACGTCCAGTCTGGTTCGCTCGCTGGGTTGGAGCGCGAAACTTTACGCATCGGCGGAGCAGTTTCTGGCCACCGACGACGTTCTGGACGTTTCTTGCGTTATTTCGGACGTGCAGATGCCTGGTATTTCAGGTCTGGAAATGTATCGACGGCTGCTGGACAGCGGCGTCACGGTGCCGATTATTTTCATTTCGGCATTCGCGTCCGATGCCGTCCGTCGGCAGGCGCTCGATATGGGCGCGATCTGCGTGTTGAGTAAACCCGTGGATGGCGTGGAAGTTGCCCGCCATCTGGAATCTTTGAAGAACAGCGGGGCAAACCGGGCCTCGTAGCGCATTCCGCAAGCCAGGTATCCCCGCTCGTATCGCCAACGCGCTGCTGTGGGAAAACGAGATACAGACTGGTATTCCGTACGCTTCATTTCCTTCGAGCACTGCGAAACACGACGACGATGAGCAATCGGACAATTGGCAAGCCGTGGCGAGAAGACGCACGCGTGTTGTACACCCTGGCGGGTGCACTGGCGTCGCTCATTTTCATCATCGACGTGACGCCGCTCGATATTGCGATTGCAGTGCTTTACGTGGTGGTGGTGTTGCTAGTGGCGTCCGCGGGCTCCCGCCGGGCCACGTATGTCGCTGCATGCGGATGCGCGGGATTGACATTACTCGCGCTGGGACTGTCGCATGACGAACGCTATTCCGGCGGCGCGCTCGCACGTTGTTGCGTCAGCTTGCTGGCGATAGGTACGACGGCACTTTTGTCGCTGCGCAATATCGCCAACACCGCGACCTTGCGTGAGCGATTGCAGTTGCTCGATCTCACTCATGACGCGATCGTCGTATACGACTTGCAGGGCAGGATCGCGTTCTGGAATCAGGGCGCGGAAGCGCTTTACGGCTGGACGGCCGAACAGGCGCTCGGTCAGCCGGTCCACGTGCTTACACAGACCGTCGCGTCGGTGCCGCTCGATCGCATTCACCGTACCGTACTCGAGTCTGGACAGTGGCAGGGTGAACTGCAGCGTGTACGCAAGGACGGGAAAGTGGTGATGATATCGAGTCGACTCGCGCTGTGGCGTGATGCCGGCGGAAAGGCGGTTGCGATACTCGCGACCAACAATGACATCACGGACCGCAAGCGCCTGGAGGGCGAAATGCGGCAGCAGAAAGATGAATTGCACGCGATGATCGACGCCATTCCAGCGATGGTGTGGAGCTCGGATAGTGAGGGCAAGATTGGCTATGTCAACAAGCGATGGACGGAGTTCGGCGTGTCCATGGCCGAGCGCGAAGAGGATATCTGGCGTGCCGTCGTACATCCCGACGATCTGGTTGCGATGCAGCACGCATGGGAACGCGCTGTCTGTAACGAATCACGGTTCGAGAACACCGTCCGGATCAGGCGCGAGGACGGCGTCTACCGATGGGTGCATGTCCGCGCGGCACCGCTTCGCGACGGGAGCGGGCGTCTCGTTCGTTGGTATGGGGTGAATGCGGACATAGAGGCACGAAAGCAGGCAGAGCAGGCATGGCGCCGCAGTGAGGCACTTTTATCGGGCGCGCAGCGGCTGAGCCATACCGGTAGTATTGCGATGCGGCTTCCCGACGGTACGATGTGGTGGTCCGACGAGACATATCGCATCTTCGAACTCGGTCGCCACATGGTACCGAGCCTGCAGGCGATTGCATCGCGCGTCCATCCGGATGACATTTCCGTCGTTCGCAATGCGTGGAATCGCCAAGTCTCGGGTGCGTCGGCGCTTGACATCAAGTTTCGACTGTCGATGGCCGATGCCCGCATCAAACATGTCCATTACGTTGCGCATCCGATCCGACATCAAAACGAGACGGAATACGTCGGTGCATTGATGGACATCACCGAGCGAGTCGTCGCGCAGGAAGCGCTTGATCGATCGAATGCCGAACTGGCGCACGCGACGCGGGTAACGATGCTGGGCGAACTGGCCGCGTCGATCGCTCATGAAGTCACTCAGCCGCTCGCAGCAATCGTCACGGCTGGCGACGCTGCATTGCGCTGGATCGATCGGCCGGAGCCGGATCTGCGCGAGGTACAGCAATCCGTTGCACAGATGATCCGCGACGCCAAGCGAGCGTCCGATGTCATCCGGCAGATCCGTGCAATGGCGAGAAAGCGTGCGCCCGAACAGGTACTGCTCGACCTGAACGACGTCGTGCGAGAATCGCTCGAACTCGTCGCGCGCGAGCTGGAGACCCAGCGGGTGGACGTTGAGACAGACTATTCGTCGTTACCCCAGCGCGTTTGCGGCGACCGCGTGCAATTACAGCAAGTTGTCATCAATCTGGTGATGAACGCGATACAGGCCATGTCGGGCGTGCCTCCGGGCGCGCGCCGCTTGCGGCTTCGCACTCAGGCGCGCGATGGCCGCGCCCACGTGATGGTGGAGGACCACGGAGTCGGGATCCGGGACGAAGACTTCGCCCGGCTGTTCAGCGTATTCTTCACGACGAAGCGGGACGGAATGGGCATGGGCTTATCGATATGCCGGTCGATAGTAGAAGCGCATGGCGGCCGTATTTGGGCCGAGATGCCGGACCGCCCCGGAACGGTCGTACAGTTCGTATTGCCACTGGATGAGGAAACGTGTAATGAACCCTGACGCGCAAGACGCCGCCCATCAATCGATCGTTTATGTCGTCGACGATGACGAGTCGATGAGAACAGCGGTCGACATGCTGCTTCGGTCGGTCGGGTTCCGCGTTGAAGCGTTCGCGTCGGCGCAGGAGTTTCTCGCCTTCGACAAGCCCGACGTCGCGAGCTGCCTGATTCTCGACGTTCGCCTGAAAGGCCAGAGCGGGCTCGCGGTTCAGGAGCAGATCGCCACCGCCGAGCTGCACCTGCCGATCATCTTCATGACGGCGTACGGCGATATTGCGATGTCGGTGAAGGCGATGAAGGCCGGTGCGATGGATTTCCTCGCGAAGCCGTTTCGAGAGCAGGACATGCTCGACGCGGTCACTGCGGCGCTAGAGCGCGATGCGCGATGGCGAAGCGGGCATCGTTCGCTCCTCGATCTGCGCGCGCGCTATGCAACGCTGTCCGCGCGCGAGCGCGAGGTCATGGCGTTCGTGGCGAGCGGCCTGATGAACAAGCAGATCGCGGCAGAACTGAATCTGAGCGAAATCACCGTCAAGATTCACCGCGGACAGGCGATGAAGAAGATGGATTCGCACTCGTTGGCCGACTTCGTGAAGAAGGCCGAGGCGCTGGGTGTCGACCGGCCGGCACAGGCCCCCGGGGCAGCCAGAATGCAAGGTAGCTAGCGTGCGTCGGAACCTGACAAGCGACGACGTTCGTCTGTTTGGCCGCGTAATCGGATCCTGATTTTTTCCTTCGGAAACGGGAACCTCGGCGTAGCCGATACGGCCGCGATTGCATGTCGCTGTTTCTTCTTCCAGGACGGTTCGCCGATCGTGCGGCGACAGTTCGCACGGGTACGATCATGCGCATTCTGATAGTCGAAGACGAGCCGAAGACCGGTGCATATCTGAAGAAGGGGCTTGAAGAATCCGGCTTCAGTGTCGACCTCGCGAAAGACGGTGCAGAAGGGTTGATGCTTGTACAGGAAGAGAGCTACGACGTGATCGTGCTCGACGTGATGCTGCCGGTACTCGACGGCTGGGGCGTACTTAAGCGATTGCGCGCCACGCATATGACGCCGGTGTTGTTTCTGACAGCGCGCGACGACGTACAGGACCGAGTGCACGGTCTCGAACTCGGCGCCGACGATTATCTGGTGAAGCCGTTTGCGTTCGTCGAGCTGCTCGCGCGTATTCGCACGCTAGCGCGTCGCGGACCGCCGCGGGAGATGGAGCGTATCGTCGTCGGTGATCTTGAAATCGACGTCGTGCGTCGCCGCGTGAAGCGAGGCACGGTCCGCATCGAGCTCACGCCGCGCGAATTCTCCCTGCTGCAACTGCTTGCGCGACGGCACGGCGAGGTGCTGACCCGAACGCAAATCGCGTCGTATGTGTGGGATATGAACTTCGATAGCGATACCAATGTCGTCGAAGTAGCGATCAGGCGTTTGCGCGCGAAAATCGACGAACAGTTCGAGGTGAAGCTGATTCATACGGTGCGTGGCGCTGGCTACGTGCTCGAGCTGCAGGACACTGCGTGATGCTCTGGGTCGTCGATCGCACCGTTCGCGCGCCCAAGCCGCTAATCCTGCAAAGTTCGATCGACGGTCAACTGAAGCGATCCGTGGATTTCGGAATCGTCATCTAACAGTCAGCGTGTCGGTGGGGGCACGGTACGAGAATAGGTTGGTCGATTGCAGCGCCAACGCCATTCGCTGTGCAATCGCGATGCAATTTTCTCGATCTACGCCCAGGAGAGTTTCATCATGAACCGCCGACTCATCGCAGCAAGTGCGCTACTCTTTGTCGCGCTCGGTACACCGGTTGTAGCGTTTGCGCAGATTCCGCAACATGTGCTGACGCGCGCGCAGGTTATCGCTGATCTGGCGCAGGCCGAGCGGGACGGCACCGTGCCCAATCCAAACTCGGACTACCCTCCCAGCGCCCAGGCGGCCGCCCGCCATCGCGATATGTACCCGATGGCGCCCGGTGTGCGGACAGCCGTAAGCGCGCCGGCGTTCGTGTCGAACGCACGTCCCCAATAACTCGGGAGCATGGCTACCGACACTCCTGCGTCAGGATGCCGGTACGCAAGGTTCACCGCCGGCTCCACGCCGAATGAACGACGTCTGTGTCGGCGCCTTTGGGGTATCAGCTCAACTTGTATGACGCTGCGCCCGTCCCGGCGAGTTTCCCGGCATCCACGATAAGGTATTCAGGGCGAATCGGCCGGCCTTCCAGATGGCACTGCAGGATCTCCAACGTGCCTGCCGCATAGCGCGCCTGTGCGGACAGCGATGTGCCGGAGATATGAGGTGTCATTGCTTCGCTCGGCATGCGGCGCCACGGATGGTCGGGCGGCGCCGGTTGCGGGTACCAAACGTCGCCGCCATAGCCGGCGAGACGACCGGATTCGAGCGCTCGCACGACGGCGTCCCTATCGCACAGCTTGCCGCGCGCGGTATTGATGAGGTAAGCGCCCGGTTTCATATGCGAGAACATTTCGTCGTCGAACATATGTTCGGTGGTCGGATACAGCGGGCATTGCAAGTTGATCACGTCGCACACCTGGACGAGGGACTTGGCGCTGACGTGGTAGGAGAGGCCCAGTTCGCGTTCGAGGTCTGCCGATAGGCGATGACGGCTGTGGTAATGAAGATGTACGTCGAACGGCTTCAGTCGTCGAAGCACGGCCAGCCCGATACGCCCTGCCCCGATCGTTCCGAAATGCATCCCTTCGAGATCGTAGCTTCGCCTCACGCAGTCCGCGATGTTCCATCCTCCGTTCGCCGCAAACTGATGAGCGGGAACGAAATTCCGGACGAGCGCCAGCACCGTCATGACGACATGTTCCGCTACGCTGATGCTGTTCGAGAACGTCTCCTCCGCGACGGTAATGCCGCGTTCTGCAGCAGCCAGGAGATCGACATGATCCGAGCCGATTCCCGCGGTGAGCGCGAGCTTGAGCTTGGATGCCTTCGCGATTCGTTCTCTCGTCAGATAGGCTGGCCAGAACGGTTGCGAAATTACGACATCCGCGTCGGGCAGATGTTGGTCAAAGACGGAATCGGGGCTGTCCTTGTCGCTCGTCACGACCAGTTCGTGACCGTTTGCCTCCAGATAAGGCCGAAGGCCGAGCTCGCCCGATACGCATCCGATGAGTTCGCCCGGAGAGAAGCCGAGCGGACCTTGAGGGGTAGGCAAGCGCTGTCCACCGGGATATGCGGCGATCGACGGGATGCCGTCACGAACGTACCGCGGCGGATAGCCGGACGTCGGATCCGGGTAGAGCACACAGAGAACTTTTGCCATTCATCGTCTCCTTCTCGCGTTGACGGGACTACGCAGTGACGCGTCGTCGCAGATTAGGAGAGACGGACAGCGGTGAATTTTGTTATGGCACGGCTTTTATCAAATTGCATGAAGAGCCGGTCGAGCCAAGTCACACGGCGCAATTCCGGCAGTCGATGTCGCGACGTGGTTACGCCAGCGACGCTGGAAGCGTGATGTGAAATGTTGTGCCGGAAGGTTCTTCGGGGGTCGCCCTCAGGTGTCCGTCATGGGCTTGAACGATCGAATGAGCGACTGATAGCCCGATGCCCATTCCCGTATCCTTGGTGGTGAAGAACGGCTCAAAAAGCCGTTCCATATGTGCGGCCGACATACCAGGGCCCGAGTCCTTCACCTTTATGTCTACCATGCCGTCGTCGCTGCACGATGTGGTGATCGACAGCCGCCGCCGCCCTTCGTTGACGGCGTTCATCGCTTCGATCGCGTTGGCGACGAGGTTGAGTACGACCTGCTGCAGTTGTACGCGATCGCCTGTCACGATCGGAGCGGGCGCGGCAAGCGTCGTCTCTACGCCGACGCCATTTTTCTCCGCATCGCGGCGAGTCATAAACAGAACTTCGAGTATGGCATCGTTGACGTCCACCTGCTCCTTTCGCACCGGGGATTTGCGCACTAGGTCTCTGATGCGGTCGATGATGTCGCCGGTTCGCAAGGTATCACGCACGATCAGTTCGAGGGCCCTGGCTGCTCGGTCGACGTTTGCGGGGCGAGCAGACAGCCACCGCAGCGCCGCGTCTGCATTCGCGGACATCGCGGCGATCGGTTGCTTCACCTCGTGACTGATCATCGCCGTCAACTGTCCGACGGTCGAGACACGGTTCGCGTGGGCGAGTTCCTGCTGCATTTCGCTGAACCGGATTTCGCTGTCGCGCGCGCGTGCCTCCGCACGCTTGCTTGCGCTCAGATCGAGAACGAAGGCGACCCCTTGATCGCCGTCGGGCGAGAACATCGCGGCGCCGACAAGGACAGGCGCACGGCTGCCGTCCTTGCGGAAATACTCTTTTTCGATTGGCGCAAGCACGCCGGTCGCGCGAAGGACCGGTTCGTGGATCTGGAAGTCGACCTGAATCCATTCAGGAGGTGTGATGTCCCGCCAGTTCAGCTGGCGATGACGGAGCTCCTCGCGACTGTAGCCGAGCAAGTCGAGAAAGGCGCTGTTCGCGTCCAATATCGTGCCATCCAGCGCGTAAATGAAGATGCCGATGATGTTGGCGTCCACGAGGCGCCTGATTCTGGCCTCGCGGTCGGACAGCTCTCGATACAGGCGTGCGTTCTCCAGCGTGATGGCGACCTGCGAAACGAGTACGCCAAGCGCCGCCAACCGGGTGGGCGCGAATACGCCCGTGGAAAGCCTGTTTTCCAGATAAAGCGTACCGACCAGTGTGCCGCGACGGACAAGAGGAATGCATAGAATCGAGCGCACTCGATGTGCGACGGTGTATGCGTCGGTCGCGCATATTGGATCCTTCGATACATCCGGTATCGACAGGACTTCCCGAGTCCGCATGACGTAGGTGATCGTCGCCGTCGGGAGCCGCTTCGGATCGAGCGGTGAGCTTTCCTGCCGAATGCACACTGCTTCGCCTTGGACCGTCGCCTCGGCCTGTATCTTCGCGGGTCCCTCGTCCGCGGTGAGAATCAGAATGGCGCGATCCGCGCCAGAGTGCGTCAGTGCAGCCCGCATGAACGTATCGACTACGTTTTCGAGAACGATCTCGGACGAAACGCGCTGCGAGACGTCGATCAGCATCCAGTAGTCGATCTCGCCGGCTGTGGACCGCGTCGTCTCGTGCGCGCTGCTGCCACGCGCGTCGGTGCCTAGATGCGGGTATGCGTCGTCGAGTTGCCGGACTTTCCCAAGCGCGCCCCAGCGCATATAACCGTAACGTGCATTGCGTAAGTAGGCATCGCTGATGATCGCGAAGCCACGGGACTGGTAAAAGCGCGCAGCCAGTTCGCTCGCAATCGCTTCCTGATGCGGAAAGTCGCTTGCGCGTGCGGCACCGATCGCCTGTTCATAAAGCCGCTCGGCGTCGAGTATGCGGGATTCGATGCGAGCGATCTCCGCATTCACGAGCGCTGCTCGATCGTCGAAATTGCGGGGAAAGTGGTTCGCCAGTACGTTGAGTTTCGCTTGGTGCCGAGCCAGTTGCTCCAGCCGCCGAGCACGGTTCTCCGGCGTCATCTGCTCCAGCGTTGCGGTCAACGTGAGCGCGGCGTAGAAATGGAACTCCGCCTCTTCGAGGAACATCGAAGAGGTCCACATCAGGGCTTCGGCGCGGAGCAGAGACTCGAAAGCGGCGTCGTGGTCACCCGCCAGATAACGTGCTTGCATTTTTCGCGTCCAGTACCAGCACTCCGCGATGGCAAGACCGCAGCGCTGAGAAAGACGGGACTCAAATGCCTGTTCATTGAAATGCTCGTTGCAGAATGTCCCGAGCCTTTTCGTCCGCCCTCGCAGGCTGTCGATGAACGCGATTTGTGTCGAGATGATATCGACGACCAATCCATGTTGAGCGTTCCGGGCGAACGCAAGACCGCGTTCCGCTTCGGTGTGAACGGTGGAAAGGGGATCGCCCGCGAACAGCAACACCGTATTCAGACAATTGAGGGAGTACGATGCGTACAACAGATCCCCGGTTTTGTTTGCCGCGGAAAACGCGTACCTCAACGTGTCTTCGGATGTGCGAACGTGCTCTATCCAGCACTTCGTAAAGATTGCGAACACCATCGACGTGCTGGCATGGAAGCGATGTTGAACATTGCGTTCGGCAATGCGATAGCCCGCATGGCTGAAGCGAATCCCGAGGTCGAAATCACCGAAACGCGGACCGGAAGTCCGGGTCAGCGTGCCGTAAGCAACGCAGGACGCGTCACAGTTTCCACTGGTCAAGCTGAGGTTGATCGCCTTGCACGTAATCAGCGAGTTGAGATTGAAATCGGTGAAGCATGCTGCGGACAGCAGGCGCGTCAGTACCTCCAGCGTAGTCAATGCCAGCGGGTCGACCATGGCTGGTAATCCGGCGATGTCATTGCCCGTCAGGCCGGCCGCACGTCGGTGGAGTTGCGCATATTCGTCTTGCACGTCCTGATCGGACGGATGTGCCGACGATGTGATACCGACGCAACGCAGATAATCGAGCGCGACGGCGATTGCGTCGTCGCTTTGATCGAGCGCCGTGTACACGTCCATCCGTTGTACCGTGACGCGACCGCGCGCGATCAGGTCTAATCCTTGTATCGGCAACGCTGCCAGGCGCCGTTCCGCCAGCTCGAGTTGTCCGGTCAGGAATTCACATTCGGCAAACTCAAGTTCGAACTCGAAATGGATGCCGGCAGGGGCGTTGGTTGGTATAGCGCTCAGTAGCGCCGCACCGGCACTGAAGTAGCGCAGCGCGGTATCGTACGCGGCGGATCGCTTCGCTCGAATGCCGGCTCGCAAATTGAGCGCCGCGACTTCGTGCCGTTCTTCCGCCAAGATGAGTTTGTCACCGGCGCGATTGAATTGGCCGACGATTTCAAACAACAGCCCTTCGTCGGTCCCTTCGGCAAGATGCGGTAACAGGCGCCGCGCGGCCATCAGGTGCATTTCCGCGCGCGAGCTGACAGCGATGAGCGAATATGCTGCCTCGTGAATCCGGTCGTGGGCGAATCGATAGATATTTCCAACGCGTTCGACGAGTTGTTGACGGATGGCGGCCTGAAGCTCGTCGTGCAACGTTTCTTCGGTGGTTTGGCGCACGATCGCCAGATTGCAGGTCGTCGCTGCGCTGCCCAGGCAGGCAAGGTCGCGGAGTGCGGTGTTGCAGTTTGGTGGAAGCCGGTTGAGCCGGATAGCCATCAGATCCGCGACGTTGTCCGTATAGCGGGCGCTCCGGACGTCCTGAACATTCCACGACCAGCGTCCGGCGGCCGGATCGATGACGAGCACGTTCTCTTCCGCGAGTGCATGCAGGAACTGAACGACGAAGAACGGGTTGCCTGCCGTCTTCGAATATACGACTCTCGCAAGCGGCTCGACCAACTTGTCGGTGGAGTGCAGGATGTCGCGAAGAAGCGGCGCGACATCCTTGGCGCTCAATGGCAACAGGTCGATTTCATGAACGGCGATTCCCGCCGCTTTGGCGATAGAGATCTTTCGCGTCAGTGGGTGATCGGCATCGACCGCATTGTGACGATACGCACCGATCAGCAGCAGGTGGCGCATGTCGGAATGGTGCGCGATATGTTCGATGAGATCGAGCGTTGCGGCGTCTGCCCATTGAAGATCGTCGATAAAGAGCACAAGGGGAGGGCTCAGCGTCGCGAATACCTGTATGAGGTCCCGCAACACCCGTTTAAATCGGACCTGTGCCTGTTGCGGCGGTAAATCCGCTACGCCGGGTTGCTTGCCTATCAGCAGTTCGAGATCCG
Organism: Burkholderia sp. Ac-20344; assembly: GCF_017104975.1. Lineage (NCBI taxonomy): Bacteria > Pseudomonadati > Pseudomonadota > Betaproteobacteria > Burkholderiales > Burkholderiaceae > Burkholderia > Burkholderia sp. Ac-20344. Next base: position 35,530 of record NZ_JAAGPP010000007.1, on the reverse strand, counting down.
GCACGAAATCCGTGACGAGGCGTCCGTTCTGACCGAGTGCGTCGAGCATCGCGTCGCGCCACCGGCGTACGTCGTCTTCGCCTCCGGCGAACACGGACTTGATCATGCCTTTCAGCGCAAGCGCCACCGAGGCATACGGTACGTCGCTGTTGTACTGGTCGCACTTTCCGCTGGCGAAAGTCCCTTGAAACGTGCCTACCGCGGTTTGCAGCTCGCGCGCGAGACACGATTTGCCGATACCGGCATAACCGGAAATCATCACCAGTTCAGTCGATCCCGCGAGCATGGCCCGTGAAAATGCGCCGGTCAGTCGCGCCAGTTCCTGGTCCCGACCGTACAACTTGGCCGGTCGGGAAAGTCGCTCGGGCAGATCGGCGATGCCCAGCTCGAACCGAGATATCGTCGCGCTCGCTGACCACTCCGCCATGCATCGACGCAGGTCGCGCTCCAATCCTGCCGCGCTTTGATAGCGTTCGCCGGGGCATTTTTCGAGCAGTTTCATGACGATCGCCGACAACTGGGGATCTACGAGTCCGTGGCGCAGATGGGGCACGACGGGCGTGCGCGACGTATGACTGTGTATCCACTCCATCGGAGCGGTTGCGGAAAATGGCAGTTGCCCGGTCAACATGCGATAAAACACGACACCCATGCTGTACAAATCGCTGCGCGCATCGATCTGCCAATTCATGCGGCCCGTTTGCTCAGGCGCCATGTAGGGCATCGTGCCGGCAATGACTTCCGCGTGCTCTGCCATCTCGGGTCGATCCTGGCCGCCGAGTGCGATCCCGAAGCCGGTGAGCCTCACACTGTCACCGGGTTCGTCAACGTACAGGTGAGCGGGTTTGAGATCGCGGTGAACGATCTTGGCGGCGTGCATATGGCCGACTGAGACGACGATCAGGAGGGCAATATTCAGAAAGCGTTCAGTATCCAGCGGCTCACTCAATAGCTGCTCGAGGCTGACGCCGGCGGAGTTTTCAAGAATGAGTGCGACGCTGTCGCCTTGCCGCTGCAATTCGAGCGGGCGCAACGCCCACGCGCCATCCAGCTGGTCGCGCATCCGGTATTCGTTCAATAGATGTTCAACGGCGATCGTGTCAGATGCGCCGCGTCGCGGCCGGACGACGACGACCGGGATGCGCCGCCCTTCGGCATTCGTGAAGCATGCGCGGGAGTGAGAGATGCCGTCGTCTTCGGGGATGATGGAGGGGGCGGTATCGGTCATGCCGGCAATCGCTGTTCCGGGAGAGGGGTATAGCTGACGGAGCCGTTCATGACGACCGGCAACGCCGGCGATCTGGCGCCGCGCCGTCACGATCGCCGCGGGTCGTTATCGTTGCGCGCTCAGGCCAGTGCGGCCAGACGCTCGTCGCGGCTGATCAAACCCAGCGCTTCCGCTTTCAGTACGAAATCGGCAATCGACGGCGACTTCATTTTCTTCATTGCTTGCCCGCGGTGCAGCTTGACCGTGATTTCGCTCAGGCCAAGTTCGGCCGCAATTTGCTTGTTCAGCAGCCCGTTGGCGACCATCGTCATGATGGTTCGTTCTCGCGGCGTCAATGTGTCATAGGACGCGCGCAATATCGCCATTGACCGTTCGGACGTGCGGCGCTTGCAATCGGACTCCAATGCGCGTGTCACGGCGTCGATCATGTCTTGTCCGCGAAACGGCTTCGGAAGAAAGTCGACGGCACCAGCCTTCATCGCCTGAACCGACATGGGGATATCTCCGTGCGCCGTCATCAGGATCACGGGCAAGCGCATGTTCCTCACGATGTGCTCCTGCACGGCGAGTCCGCTGTGCCCTTTCAAGCGAACATCGAGGACAACGCAACTCGGTCGGTCCGGCAAGCCGGCGGACAGGAAGCCGTGCGCACTGTCGAACGAAACGACATGCAGGCCGACGGAATCGAGCAACGTTTCGACAGCTTCGCGCACGGCACTATCGTCGTCTACTACGAAGACGACTGGATCCGTCGTACCACCATTCATGTCCGTCATCATCGCTCCGCTGCTGAGATCCGTAGAGAATTGCCTTTGATGCTTCTGCTTAATGATCCGGTAGGCCGGCTCATAAACCACCACATTTTAGAGCGAAACATATCGCCGGTACCGACAAAGGTCTGCTTGAACGGACTGGACCGGGTGGTCGCGCGCCAGATGTTGCTGCACTCGAAATCGTCATACTATTAACGACGAAATCCCTCTCTGGAGCATTCTGCGATGTCATCGAGTCTTGACCTTCACTTCTTCCGCATCCTTGCGGACAGCTATCACCGACTGCTCAACAAGTCGCTCGTTCCTGCCGGGATGAATGCGTCTGAAGCCGCGACATGGCTGTACGAGGAAGCGCCGTTCGGGATTCTGGCGCACGATTTAGCGGTAGATCCCGTGTTCGTCTACGGCAACAAGCGTGCGCAGGCCATTTTTGGGTATGACTGGGACGAACTCACCGCCCTACCTTCCCGGTTCTCGGCGGAGCCAATGGAGAGGGGCGAACGCCAACTGTTTCTTGAGAAAGTCACGCGAGATGGCTTCGTGGCGGGATATCGAGGGATACGGATCACCAAGTCCGGCACACGCTTTTGGATCGATCATGCGACGGTGTGGCAACTCACTGATGCGGCCGGGAATCACTGCGGTCAGGCAGCGATGATCCCTGAGGTACACGCCATTGAGTAGTTCATGCATACCGGGCAAGAGTCTTGGAGTCCGCGATCAGGTAACGAATTCGTAGCTGTTCGCTATTTGCAGACTATGCACACATTTATAGCAGACGCGAGCCTGCCATCGGGCCGTGAACCTCAAGCAACCAGGGCTTCTGCAACTCGTATGCGGCGTAGGTCGGACCGTCTCGATCCATGAGCACCCCCTTTTTTGGGGGCCAACCGTGCGCGCAAGTCTTTGATTTTAAGAACTTCTAGGCCGGGGTTTGATTGGAGGTCAACTTTTCTGCGAATTTTGTAGGGAGGGGTCATCTTTTCTGCCACATCGTTGCGGGAAAATTCGCAGAAAAGACGGCCAAATCATTGATTTGCATGGTCCGCAGAGGCCACCTTTTTTGCCAACCTACAGGGGGGCGGCAGCTTGCGGCGGCGATCGCCGCCGATGCGTTCCATCGACCTCGCTGGCGAGCCGGTCACGACGATCGGGTGTTCGGTGGCTTGCCGGCTTCCCCGGACGTTGCGAGGAAATGATCGCGGCGCAGCGACGTGCCGACAGGTATCAGCTTGCCTATGACATCGCGAGACATTGGCCGTGGCACACCTGAACTTCGCGATAATCCATGGAATGCAATCTGCCAAAACACCGGATGGAATTATTTAAATAGTCGAAACTGTTTAATTAATTTTCTTTTCATCAAACAAAATTTCCGCGCCGGCAAAGGTATTTAAATTCGCTCCGTCATTCAATGTGATGTTTCTCATCGGGGTAGGCCTGTCAAGGGTCGCGAGATAATGAATATTTTCGACCCTTTATATGTGAGCTAGAAATTCGGCGAAAATGTAAAGCATTGCAATATCAAAACTGGATTTGAGTATTTCGATTGCGATGCATGATTTTATTTGGCAGGATTTTCATCAAGTTGCTCGATTTTAAAACAACAAAACAGCCGACCATTCAATCAACCGAAATGACGCGCACCGGATGGGCAACGAATCGAAAGGAAGCAGACGAAGAAACAGGTAACGAGGCGGCGAACGGTCGACATCGTTCGCGATCATTGAATCAATCGCTTTCCCGGGCGTCGATGCGTCACTCGAGCGATCCGGGCGAATCCGATACGGGGCGGCCATGGCGATACTCAAGAACGATTCTTCCGGGGAAGCGTGCCTGCTCCGCGCGTATCACGTGTTCGGCCGCGATGCCGCACGCTGCGATACGGTCATCCGCGACGCGTCGGTGTCCCGTGTCCATGCCCATATCCGCTGGGTCGGCGGGCTGTGGGAGCTCCACGATCACAGCAGCAACGGCACGTCGGTATCGGGCGTGCCGTTGCGCGACGGCGAGCACGCGGTGCTGCGGCCAGGCGACGTCATTCGGTTCGGCACGACGGGTGTCTCGCCCTGGCGCGTCGATGCGCTCGACGATCCGGTCGATACGCTGTGGCCGGTACGGGGCACCACGCATCCGATCGTGCTCGCGCCGCGCCAGATCCTGCCTGCCCGCGCCGCACAGCCGGTCACGATCGTCCGGTCGCCGGCTGGCGAATGGCTATGCGACGACACGTTGCCGCCGCGTGCGCTCCATGACGGCGACGAAGTGTCGACGGGCGACTTCACGTGGCGCGTGGCGCTCGTGCGCCACGGCTCGACGATGAGGCTGCGCGCGCCTGCCGATCCGGCCGCGCCGTCCCGATTGCTCGAATTCTTCGTCAGCCGGGACGAAGAGCACGCCCGCGCGCTGCTGCACATTCGCGGCGGCGTGGTCGACCTCGGCGAGCGCGCCCATCACTACAGTCTCGTCACACTCGCCCGCGCCCGCTCGGCCGACATGCAGGCCGGCTACGACGCCGCCACGCAAGGTTGGATCGAACTCGACCGGCTGGCGCGCATGCTCGGTATCGATACGTCCCATGTCAACGTGCAGATTCATCGCGCCCGGAGCCAGTTCGCGGCGCTGCCGGGGCTCGACGCGAGCCAGCTCGTCGAGCGGCGGCGCGGCAGCGTCCGCTTCGGCGATTTCCCGTTCCGCATCATGCGCGGCGAGCGCCTCGAATGCCAGTCGGTGCCAGGCGTCGGGCCGCGCATCGGCCTGCATCGTCCGGCGCCGGATCCGGTCGTCCACTGCTCGTGAACACGGCAACACAGTCCGGATTGCCGACTGCGACACGCGCACGCGTCGTGCCGCACGTGCGTGAATCGCGGCAACCCGCCGCGCCTTTCGCGGTGCTGGCCGGCAAGCGGCATTACCGGCTCGGCGCATTGCTCGGCGAAGGCGGCAGCGGCGTGGTGTTTCGCGCGACCTGCGGCGAGACGGGGCAAGACGTCGCGATCAAGCTGATGCGGGACGATGTCGCGCGGAGCGCGCCGGAGCGCGCGCGCCAGCGCATGCGCTTCCGGCACGAGACGGGCCTGTGCGAGGCGCTGCGGCACCCGAACATCGTGGCGCTGCTGGACAAGGGAGAAGCGCCCGACGGGCGGCTGTTCGCCGTCTTCGAACGCGTGCAGGGCCGGACCCTGCGCGACCGGCTTGCAATGGACGGGCCGCTGTCGGCCGTCGACACGGGGCGATTGATGACGGAGGTGCTCGACGCGCTCGCGGCCGCGCATCGCCGCGGGATCGTGCACCGGGATCTGACGCCGCAAAACATCGTGATCGCGACGGCCGACGACGGGCCGCACGCGAAGCTCCTCGATTTCGGTCTCGGCGCGCTGTTGCCCGGCACGGCAGATATCGCGCCCCAGGCCGCGACGCTCGCGGCCGAGGTACTCGGCTCGCCGTCATACTGCGCGCCCGAGCAATTGCGCAACGAACCGCCGACGCCCGGAAGTGACCTGTATGCGTGGGGCCTGGTCGTGATCGAATGCCTGACGGGCGAAGTCGTCGTGCAGGGCGCAAGCGTGGCCGACATTCTTTATCAGCAGCTCAGCCCGGTGGATGTCGCGCTTCCGCCGTCGATCGCGTCGCATCCGCTCGGATCGGTGCTGCGGCGCGCGCTGAGCAAGCATCCGGCGCAGCGCGCCGCATCGGCCGACGAACTCGCGGCACAGTTTCGCGCGCTCAATTTCGCCGCGCTGGTCGGCCCGTTCGACGCAGGCCGCGCAAGCCGGCACGCGCGGCCTCACCCGTTCACGCCGCGCAGCGAGGCGATCGCAACGGCGGGCGAATACCGGCAGGTCACCACGCTGTGCTGTTGCGTGACGATCGCCGGAGACGGCCGGCAACGCCATGCCGGAACCGATCACGGCGCGTTGCTCGATGGCTACGAGGCGCAATGGTTGACGAAGTGCGAGGATATCGCCGTCGGGTATGGCGCGCAGGTCGGCGAGCGGCTCGGCGACACGCTGCTGTTCCATTTCGGGCTGCAAGGCGATATCGACCGGCCTGCGCGCCGCGCGGCGCGTGCGGCACTCGACATGGTGCGGGTGGCCGGGCGCGCGCGGCTGCCGGTGCCGGTCGATGCCGGCGATGCCGCCGGCGGCCCAGGCTGGCATGTCGAAGTGGCTGCCGCGATTCACGTCGGGCAGGTTCTCGCGCATGCGTCGCAGATGTCGGGCGGATCGACGCCGGCTGCTGCGTCGCGGCTGTTGCGGCTTGCCGGGCCCGGGCAGATCCTGATCAGCGACGATGCGAGGCTCGCGCTCGAACGGCATGCCGACGTATGGCCGACCGCATTGCGGCTGGCGCGGGCCGGCCTCGCGCCGCAGCCGGTTCACGAACTGCTCGGCGAGCGCCGCGCCGATACGCCGTTCGATTCGCTCGACACGGGCATGAGGGCGCCGATGATCGGCCGCACGCGCGAACTCGACGCGCTGCTGCGCGCGTGGCAGGCGACGCGCGCCCGCCATCGTCGCGCGATGCGCGGCGTGCCGCGGCTCGTCGTCGGCGACGCGGGAATCGGCAAGTCGCGCCTCGTGCACGCACTGTGCGAGGTCGTGCGGACACAGGGCCACGCGTTCGCGCATTGCGGGTGCCTGCCCGAGCGGGAGAATCACGCGCTGTTTCCGATCCTGCGGTTCATCGGCGCGCATTGGCAGATCGATGCCGACAGCCCGGCCGGTATCGCGCGCGCGGCGATCGACGCGATGCTTGCGCCGCTCGAATGCGATCGTGTGGCGGCCCGCGTCGCGCTCGCGACCTGGCTGGGGCTGCCCTGCGATGCGAAGGGGGCGCGGTGGTCGAGCGCGCGCGAACAGCACGTGCTGTTCGACGTCCTCGAGCAATTGATCGTGTCGCTCGGCAATGGCGCGCCGGTGTTGCTCGTCATCGAGGATGTCCAGTGGATCGACCGCTCGACCGCGGATTTTCTTGCGTACCTGCAGTGCTCGCCGCGCGCGGCGGCGCTCTGCATCGTGCTCACGTCGCGCCCCGCCGAGCTCGCGCGCTGGCGCGGCGCGACCGAACGCCTGGTACTGCGCCGCCTGCCGCGCGACGACGCACGGCGCCTGATGTCGGCGTATCTGGGTCAGGGCGCGCTCGACCCGGCCTGGCTCGACCCGCTCGTCCATCGCACGGCGGGCATTCCGCTGTTCATCGAGGCCGTCGCGCGCGAACTGACGATGAGCGGTGCGGACGGCTCGCTCGCGGCGCTGCGGACGACGGAACCGTGCCCGCTTCCGCTCAGCCTCGGCGGGATGCTCGGGCGCGCGTTCGACCGGATCGACGACGCACGCGACACCGCGCAGCTTGCCGCGACGATCGGGCTCGAGGTGGATGCGCACCTGCTCGCCGCGGCATCGCCGCATGATCGCGCGACGCTCGACGCGCACCTGCAGTTGCTGCTCGAAGAACGGATCATGTACGCGCAGCATCGGCGCGATCGCGTGTTCTATTCGTTCCGTCATGCGTTGATTCGTGATGCGGCGTACGAGTCGATGCCGCCGGCCGTGCGGCGCGCCAACCATGCACGAGTCAGCCGCGCGCTGGCCGCGCAAGCCGATCGCGGTGCCGGTGCGCCCGCGTTCGGCGTCGACGGACACTTCGCGCGCACGTGCATGTGAATCCTGCATTCGATGCACGGATGTCCCAGCGTCGCCGGAATCCGCGTCCTACAGTGGGCCAGATGTGCCGATCCGCCTTTTGGCGCCGGATCGGCCCTTGATCTGGAGAAAGCCACATGACAGCCGAGTACACCCTTCAACACCGGATCGCAGGCGAGGCGTGCGACGCCGTGCAGGGCGAGTGGTTCGAGAAATTCGAACCATGCACCGGACACCTGCTTGCACGCGTGGCGGCCGGCACCGGTGCCGACGTCGACCAGGCCGTGCGCGCGGCCCGCGCGGAATTCGACGGCGGGCACTGGAGCCGGATACCCGGCGCGGCGCGGGCGAAGCTGCTGAACCGGCTGGCCGACCTGCTCGAGCAGGACGCGGAACGCTTCGTCGAACTGCTGGCGCGTGAGCAGGGGCGCCCCGCGATGGAAGTGCGCATGATGGACCTGCCGATGTCGATCGACACGCTGCGCTACTTCGCCGGATGGGCGGACAAGCTCGAAGGCCGCCAGATTCCGACCGGCGGTTTCATGGGGCGTCCGACCGTCAACTACACGGTGCGGGAAGCGGTCGGCGTCGCCGGCCTGATTGTGCCCTGGAATGCGCCGCTGATGATCGCGTGCTGGAAGCTCGCGCCCGCGCTCGCGGCGGGCTGCACGGTCGTGATCAAGCCTTCTGAGGACGCGCCGCTCGCGGTCGGCGCGCTGGCGGACCTCGCGGTGCAGGCGGGCTTTCCGCCGGGCGTCGTGAATCTCGTGCACGGCATCGGCGCATCGGTCGGGGCCGCACTGGTCAATCACCCGGGCGTCGACAAGATCAGCTTCACCGGCAGCACCGAGGTCGGCCGCACGATCGCGCGCGAAGCCGGCGCGCAGTTCAAGCGGCTGACGCTGGAACTCGGCGGCAAGGCGCCGCAAATCATCTTCGACAACGCGAATCTCGAGCAGGCGATCGCCGGCGTCGCGATGGGGCTGTTCGTCAACCAGGGGCAAACGTGCGCGGCCGGCACGCGCGTGCTGGTGCAGCGCCGTCACTACGATGACGTCGTCGGCGCGCTCGCGCATGCGGCACGGTCGGTCAGGGTCGGCACGCCGTTCGACCCGGCGACGCAGATGGGCGCGCTGATCAGCGCCCGCCATGCCGATCGCGTGAAGACGCATATCGCAGCGGCGCTTCGCGACGGCGCGACGATGGTCGCGGGCGACGAGCCGGTGCCGTCGCAAGGCTTCTTCGTGCGGCCAACGGTGTTCGCGAACGTCGATCCGGCAATGCGCATCGCGCGCGACGAAGTGTTCGGGCCGGTCGGCACGATCATTCCGTTCGATACGGAGGACGAAGCCGTTGCGCTGGCGAACGACACCGTCTACGCGTTGTCCGCGTCGCTGTGGACCCGCGATCTCGCGACCGCGCATCGCACCGCGGCCCGGCTGCGGGTGGGCGCGGTCGCGGTGAACGCGTGGAGCCCGCTCGACGCGCGGCTGCCGTGGGGCGGTTTCAAGGACAGCGGCGTCGGGCGCGACCTGTCGCAAAGCGGGCTCGATGCCTACCTGGAGGAGAAGGTCGTCACGATCGCGATGTAGCCGCGCAGGTTCCGGCACGCAGACACAACAACAAGATCGCGGGCGTTGCGTTGCTCGCCCGCCCACCCCTATCGACAGACACATGACTACTCAAGACCTGACCTTCGATTACGTCGTCATCGGCGCGGGTTCCGCCGGTTGCGTCGTGGCCGCGCGGCTGATCCAGCAGAACGCCGGTTCGGTGCTGCTGCTGGAGGCTGGCACGCGCGACGACAATCCGTTTCACCGGATTCCGGGCGGCGTGATGCAGGTGTTCCAGAAGAAGTCGTGGCCCTACATGACCGAACCGCAGGCGAACGCGAACGGCCGCAGCATGATCATCGCGCAGGGCAAGGTGCTGGGCGGCGGCAGTTCGGTCAACGGGATGATCTACATCCGCGGGCAGCGTGAGGACTACGACGACTGGGCGACGCAGTGGGGTTGCACGGACTGGCGCTACGACGACGTGCTGCCGTATTTCAAGAAGGCGGAAGCGAACGAAAGCCTGGGGCCCGCGTATCACGGCCAGACGGGCCCGCTGCCCGTCAGCGAGAACCGCTATCGCCATCCGTTGACGGCCGCGTTCATCCGGGCCGGGCAGGAAACGGGGCTGCGCTACGTCAACGACTTCAACGGCGAAGTGCAGCAGGGCATCGGCTACTACCAGACGACGACGCGCAACGGCGAACGCGCGAGCACCGCGCAGACCTATCTGGCATCGGTGCGCAACGACGCGAAGCTGAAGGTGGTGACGGGCGCGCTCGTGCACCGGATCCGGACCGATACGGGGCGTGCGGTCGCGGTCGAATTCAGCGAAGGCGGCCATGCGCCCGTGGCGGTACGCGTGCGCAACGAGGTCGTCGTGAGCGCGGGGGCGATCGGGAGTCCGAAGGTACTGATGCTGTCCGGCATCGGGCCGGCGGAGCATCTTGCCGCGCTCGGGATCGATACGGTTGCCGCGTTGCCGGTCGGCCAGAATTTCCACGATCATCTGCACATGTCGGTGCAGGCGTCGATTCGCACGCCGGCGAGCCTCTACGGCGAGAACACGGGGCTCCGGGCGATGCGCCATTTCCTGCAATGGAAGTGCTTCAGGAGCGGGCTGCTGACCAGCAACATCCTCGAAGGCGGCGCATTCATCGACACGCTGGGCACCGGGCGGCCCGATGTCCAGTTCCATTTCCTGCCGCTGCTCGACAATTTCGACAATACGCCGGGAGAGAAGCCGCCGGCGAGCGAGCACGGCATGTCGGTCAAGGTCGGCCATCTGCAACCGAAATCGCGCGGGCAGGTCGGGTTGCGCAGCAACGATCCGGCGGACCTTCCGAGGATCGATGCGAACTTCCTGAGCGACCCGGCCGACCTCGAAGGCCAGATCCGGGCCGTTCAGGCCGGGCTCAGGATCCTGTCGGCGAAGGCGCTTCAGGCGCACGTGAAGGAAATCGTCGCGCCGGCCCGGATCGATCCGGACGATCTGCCGGCGATCGAGCGATTCGTGCGGCAGGACATCAAGACCGTCTATCACCCGGCCGGCACCTGCAGGATGGGTGCGGACCCGCGGACGTCGGTGGTCGACCAGAAGACGCTGCGCGTGCACGGCTTCGCCAATCTGCGCGTGATCGATTGCTCGATCTGCCCGCAGGTGCCGAGCGGCAATACCAATGCACCGGCGATCATGATCGGCGAACGTGGCGCCGATCTGCTGCTCGGCCGATGAAACGGGCGGCGCAGGGACGACCTGCGCCGCCTTCGCGTCGGGCGACGCCGACGCGGATCCGGACGAATCAGAGCGGGAACACGGCCTTGAGCCAGAAGGCCGCGCCTTCCGGGCGGTTTCGCACATCGGTTTCCATCTGGTATTTGGCGGTCACGAACCAGCCTTTCCCGCTGTCGTACCTGATCGACGGGCCGATCGCGAACGAACGGCCGCGATTGCCGGCGATCGTTTGCCCGGCTTGAGAGTCGTCCGTCATCTGCCGGTAGATGTAACCACCCGCGCCAACAGTCAGGCCGTTGCCGAACCCCCAGCCCGCCGAATAGTCGACGATGAATTCCTGGCCGGACCGGTAGTCCGTCGCATGGTTGCGCTGATTGAATGTCCACATCAGCTTGGCATCGAACACCGGCCCGGTGCGGCCGCCGTACGACACGCCGGCGATCGGCTGGATCGCCCAGACGTTCCGGCCGATGTTGGCCAGGTCGTGCGGATCGTACCGGCCGGTCGGCGCGAAGAAATCGACGGCGAGCAGCGTGTGGAGTGTCGGCGTGACGTGCCAGCCGAGCGCTGGCCCGAACGTCATGTCGCCGACGCCGGTGCGCCGTTGCGATTGCCCGCCCGCGTGTACGTCGAGCGTGACGAGCGGAAGCAGCGCATGCATGGCCAGGGATGCGCCGGCAAACGTGTAGGGCGTCACCCACACGATCCGCGGCGTCACCGCGTAGGCGGTGAGGCTGAAGTCGGGCGGTGCGACGTTGCGGCCGTCGTTGTCGCGCAGTTTGCCGGCGTGGTAACGCTCTGCGTAAATCAGCGCATAGCGCCCCGGCGGCGGCAGTGCGCAGCACAGGTAGCCTTCCGCCCCGGTCGCGTAGACGGAGCCGCCGCCTTCGGTTGCGTGAGCGCCGTGCGCGACGGCGAGCGCGGCCAGCATCACGGAAATGGATCGTCGTTGCATCGTTTGTATCCTCCTGCGGCGTGCGTGTCGGTATGAGTCGGTCGCGTGAAGCCCGGCCGGAGCCTGGTTTCCGCGCGTCAGCAGGGTGCCGCGCCAGTTTCCCGCTCGCATGTGTTTGCGTGCAGAGCCGTCAGGAGTGCGGTGCATCTAGGTGAAATCTTTACTGCGTCAGGTAGCGTTCCGGCCGCGCATGGGAGTTGTGCGAATTTTCTTTTTGCGTCGACGCGCCGTACGCTACGATCCGATCTCCTCTCCCTGATGTTTGCCGGGCGCGTGCCGCCGCACACGACCGGAAGTCGGGCGAGTCGGTCGTCGCGCCCGCTGCATGCGCATGCAGGCGGCCAGGCAATGGACGCACTTGAAAGCCGGATATTTCTGGAGGCGAACGTCATGATCGATTCGGGATCGCATCCGCCGCCGCGCGAGGGCGGCGTGTCGTGCTGGTCGGAGCAGATCCGGCATCGGTTCTTTCCGCTGGAGCTCAACGCCGGTACGTCCGGCGAATTCGATGCAAGCGTCGACGTGTTCGATCATGCGCGCTGCCGCGTGGCGCGCATTTCGGCAAGCGCGCACAGCGCATCCATCGGGCGCGACGCCTGCAAGACGCTGAAGCACCGCTACGTCAAGGTGATCTGGCAGCTGAGCGGCATGGCGAGACTCGAGCAGGGCGCGTGCGAAGTGATCGTGCCGCCCGGGCATTTCACGCTGTACGAGGCGAGCAACCCGTACTGGATTCAAAGCGACACACACGGTGAATTCGTCACGATGCTGTGCGAAGTCGCCGATCATGACGCGCTGCTGGCGTTGGCCCGGCACGCAATCGGCCGTGCGATGCCGACGACGGGCGGCGCGGCCGTCGCGCTCGCCAGCCTGCAGGCGATGATTGCCGAGGGCCGGCGCATGAATCCGCGCAGCCGCTTCGGCGTGCTGGAGCTGGTGGCGACGTTGCTCGCCGAGGCGATCGATTTCACGGACGGCACGGCACCCGCTTCGCGGCGCAAGATCCGCGAGACGTTGCTGCGCGATGCGCAGCAATACATTCATCGGCATCTGGACGATGGCGAACTGTCACCCGATCGGATTGCGGCGGCATTGAAGGTGTGCCGCCGCACGCTCTACCAGGCGTTCGAATCGATCGGCGAGCGGCCGCAGGCGATGATCCAGCGCCTGCGGCTCGAGAAGTGCCACGAAGTGCTGTCGCAGACCGGCGCCGACGGGGCGAGCATCACGCGTCTCGCGCTGCAGTCGGGGTTTTCCGATCCGGCGTATTTCGCGCGCCTGTTTCGCCGGCGCTTCGGTGTCACGCCGTCGCAGTGTCGTGATGCGGCCATGGAGGACGGCGGCGGAACGGATTCGTCGGATTCGTCGGGGTAGTCGCGGTCGTGCAGCATGCTGCGCGAGCCGAGCCGAGCTGAGCCGATCGGAGGACGGCCGGCAGCATGTGACGACGAAGAAGGCAGACAGGCCGGCGCTTCGCCCGCGTCGTCAGGCGATCCGGACACTGGATCGCCGACAGGAATCTCCGGGGAGGTGGCCTAGAACCGTGTGCTGAACCCGATCCGCGCGATCGACTGCAATGCGCCGCTCGACGCGCCGTTCGCGTCCATCACCCCGTTGATCTGCGCGTGGCTGCCGTGGTTTGCGCGTTGGTGCACGCCCGCCACGTACACCATCGTGCGTTTCGACAGCCAGTACTGGACGGCAGCCAGGAACTGGTGCGCGTGCGCGTTGTCGAGCGCGTCGTTGCCCTTCATGTACGTGTAGCTCGCGCCGATCACCCACACCGGCGACGGCCGCCATGCGGCGCCGGCTTCCGCCGACCACGCGCCCGCGCCGTTCTGCGCGTTGTGTACGGTCGTGAAGAGCGCTTTCCCGGTGACCGTGCCGAGCGTGTAGTGCACGCCCGCGCCCCAGTTGCGCACGCTGGTCGGCGGCAGCCCGCCCGTCGCGCTGTACTTCTGGTTCGTATAGGCCGCGCCCGCGCCGAACGGGCCGTTGTCGTAGCTCGCGCCGACACTCACCGTGTTGTTCGCGCCGACCGACCCCGCGACGTTCCCGAAGCCGTACAGCGCACCGAAGGTCAGGCCCGACAGCGACGCGCTCGTGACCTTGACCGAATTCGCGACGCGATTGCTGCCCGCGACGCGATCCCAGTCGAATGCGCCGGTCGGGTTGTTCGGCAACGCGAGCCTGTCGAACGGCCCGTTGCGAAAGCCGTACAGGCCGACGAGATCCTGCGCGATCTCGTTGCCGCTCGCGGCCAGCGCATCGACCATGAACTCGTACTGGTTGCCGAGCGTCAGCGTGCCGTACCGGTCGTTCTGCAACCCGACATAGGCCGTGCGCGCGAACAGCCCGCCTCCGATGATCGAGCCGTTGCCGAGCGAATACTGGTTGACGAGCCGGAAGATCGCGCGCGTGCCCGCGCCGAGATCCTCCTTGCCTTCGAAACCGAGCAGGTTCGGGAAGAAGATGTTGTCGTCGAACTTCGCGGCGCCATGGCCGCCCTGATTGCCGACATAGCTGATGCCGGCATCCATCAGCCCGAACATCGTCACGCTGCTCTGCGCGAACGACGCGGTGGGAATGGCGCACGCCGCGAGCGCCAGAAGGGTCTTTTTCGTCATCTCCAATGTGCTCCTCACATGTTTCCGATCGGATCGGATATTTTTGATTGGACTACTGATTGATATGAACAAGCCTGAGCCGGGACGAATCCCGGTTCGGCGGCAGCCAAAGGAAGCCGGTGCGCGACGGCATCGGCAGAAATCGCGTCCGCCGATACCCGCGAATACCCGTTCAGCAGCGTGCTAGACCGTCGAATACCCGCCATCCACCGGCACGACCGCGCCGGTGACGAACGATGCACCGGGCGAGCACAGGAACAGGATCACGTCTGCGACCTCGTCGGCCGTGCCCCAGCGCCCGAGCGGCGTGCGCTCGAGGATGCGCCGCGACGCCTGCGTGTCGGCCATCAGGCCGCTGCTGAGCGGCGTGTCGATCCAGCCGGGTGCGACCGCGTTCACGCGTATGCCGCGATCGGCCCACGCCTGCGCGAGCGAGCGCGTGAGCTGCGCGATGCCGCCCTTGCTCGCGCTGTATGCAGGGCGATCCTTGCTGCCGAAGTACGTGTACATCGACGCGACATTGACGATGCTGCCGCCGTGCGCCGACAGCGCCGGCCGCGCGGCGTCGGACGCCCGCATCACCGACGTCAGGTTCACGTTCAGCACGAGCTCGAACTGGTCCATCCGGTATTCGTCCGCGTGCCGGCTGATGCCGACGCCGTTGACGAGCACGTCGAGCCGCGGCAGGGCTGCGATCGTGCGCGTCAGCGCATCGCTGTCGGTCACGTCGAGTGCCACGCAACGGATGCCCGCATGCACGGGCGCATGCGGGCCGGCCGCATTGAGCCCGAGCGCGACGACCGACGCGCCGGCTTCCGCGAACCGCATCGCCGTGCGCGCACCGATGCCCGATGTGCCGCCCGTCACGACGACGGACTGGCCCTCAAACGCCCACTGACGACTCATGCTCGACGCTCCCGATGGTGTGTGCGCGACGGGCGGGCCGCTGCGCGGGTGAAACGAGGATCTTGATCTGCGCGCGGTCGGCGAGCAGCGCGTCGAAGCCGTCGGCGACGGCGTCTTCGAGCGACACGGTGCGCGTGACGATCGACGTGAGGTCGAGCGCGCCTGACGCGACGATGCGCAGCAGGTCTTCGTACGCATGCCGGTAGCCGACGCTCGCCGTGAAGGTGAGCTCGTCGTTGACCGCGCGAAACGCGTCGAAGCCCGCATGCGGCATCAGGCCGACCATCACGACGCGGCCGCCCTTGCGCAGTGCCTGCATCGCCGATTCGAACGTGGCAGGCAGCCCGGCCGCTTCGAAACTTGCGTCGACGCCGAGCCCGCCCGTGGCCGCGCGGATCGCGTCCTGCAGTTCAGATGCGCCCAGTGCGCACGCGTCGAACGTATGCGTCGCGCCGAAGCGTGTGGCCGCCGCGAGCCGTTCGGGCGAGACGTCGACGGCCACGATCGTGGTTGCGCCCTGCAGCTTCGCGAGCATGATCCGCAGCAGGCCGATCGGCCCGAGCCCGAACACCGCGCAGGTCTCGCCGAGCCGCAGTTCGCCACGCCGCAACGCGTGCAGCGCGACGGCGGCCGGCTCCATCACCGCGGCCTGTTCGAGGCTGACACCGTCAGGCAGGCGATGCAGCATGTATGCCGGCACGACCGCGAAGTCGGCCATGCCGCCGTCGCCCATCAGCCCGGCGAAGCCCATCGACACGCACAGGTTGTACGACCCCGAGCGGCAGTACGCACACTGGCTGCAGCGATACTCGGGCTCGACCGCGACGCGATCGCCCGTGCGCAGCGCCGTCACGCCCGTGCCGACTTCGACGACGGTGCCGCAGAACTCGTGGCCGAGCGTCAGCGGTGCGGTGCGCCGCGACAGCGGATGCGGCGTGTCGACCGGTATCGCGTGCGGGCCGTCCGCGTATTCGTGCAGGTCGCTGCCGCAGATCCCGCAATACGCGATCGCGATGCGCACGTCGCCGGGGCCGACGCGCGGCGGTTCGATTTCCACGAGGCGGACGTCGCGCGGGCCATGCCATTGGAGTGCCCGCATGTCAGCGTCCTCCGAGGTTTTGTGCATCGAGACGGCTCGCGGCGGTGCCGGCGAGTGCGCGTTTGCGCAGCACGGCGGGCGCGGTTTCGACGAGGCCGAACGACAGCACGCACGCGAGGATCGCGCCTGCGGCCGACGTCCACATCGCGAACTGCAGGCCGTACTTGTCGGCCGCGAAGCCCGCGACGGTCGGTGCGACGAAGCCGCCGATCAGCTCGCCCGCGCCCATGATCAGGCCGAGCGCACTGGCGATCGCGCGCGGCGGCACCGTTTCCGCCGGGATCGTCGCCATGAACAGCGTGAAGCAGCCGAGGCCCGTGTACGTGGCGAACACGAGCGCGCCGAGCGCCCAGAGCGAGCCGGCATGGATCATCACGACCGGGCACGCGGCCGCGATCAGCGCGAACGCGATCATCGTCGGCTTGCGGCCGATCCGGTCGGAGATCGCGGGCACTGCGAAGCCCCAGAATACCCAGGCGGCGCCGAGGCAGGTCATCACGACGCCCATGTCGGACGGCGACAGGTGGCGGCTTGCCACGAGGAACACCGGCGCGAACGAGATGATCACGATGAACCACGTGAGGAAGAAGCAACTGATCAGCATGCAGAGCAGGATGTTGCGTTCCTTCAGTAGCGCCCAGCGGTTGATGGCCGCGCCGCTCGCGGTCGGTGCGCCGGCGGTATCGGCCTGCGCGTGCCGCACGCCGCCCGGCGGCACTTCGCGCACCCAGCGCCAGATGCAGAACGCGATCAGGAAGCCCGGAATGCACGACACGTAGAACGCCTCGCGCCAGCCGTACGCGGTCGCGATGCCGATGACCACCGGCGGGCCGATCATCGCGCCGAGCAGGCCGGCGGCGGAGCCTTGCAGCAGGCCCATGTTCAGCCCGCGGCGGCTCGGCGTCGAGCTCTCGACCATCAGCGATTGCGACAGCGGCAGCACGGGGCCTTCGGCAATGCCCATCAGCGCGCGGAACGCGATCAGGCTCGCGAAGCCGCCGACGAGCCCCGACAGCGCCGAACACACGGAAAAGCCGAGCACGGCCGCGATCAGCAGCGGCTTGCGCGTGCCGCGCGCGTCGGACCACGCGCCCGTCGCGGCGCCCGACAGCGCCCACGTGAGCGCGAGCGCGGACGACACCATGCCGAGCTGCGCGTTCGTCAGGTGCAGCTCGGCCGACATGAACGGGAACAGGAACGACAGCGCGAGGCGGTCGAAGAACACGAAGCCGAACGTCATGAACAGGATCAGCAGCAGCCTGTTCTCGTACGTCCAGGCGGATCTGGAGGACGAAGGAGATGTCATGGTGAGCCTCGCCGCGCGTCAGCGGAACAGCTTCTCGATCGCTTGCGCGCCGAGGCCGACCTGCTCGTAGTGCGCCTTGCACATCGCGATGTACGAATGCACGTCGAAGTAGCCGTCGGGATTGCCTGCGTCGTCGAGCCAGATCAGCGGCCCCTTGACGATGAAGAACGCGCGCATCGGCTCGGGGTGATCGAAGGCGACGAGCGTGTGGCCTTCGCCCGGCGTCTCGTACACGAAATCGCCACGCGTCGCGGTCCATTCATGCTCCAGGTAGCCCCATTTCCCCGACAGCGTGTACGCGAACACCTCGTGCGGGTGATAGTGCCGGTTCACGAGCCCGGCTTCCTTCGCCATCAGGATGTCGCACCATTTGTTCTGCGACGGCGAGATCCACAGCGGCCGCGACGAAACCGTTTCGGTGAACGGAACGTAATAGCGCTCGTCGTCGGTGGCTGCGTTCGCGATGTACGCTTCGGGCAGCGCATCGGGCTTGAACGGATTGGCAATCGGCGGGATGTTTTGCCAGAATTCGGCTACGGCTTGGTCGACCACGGCTTGTCTCCTTGGGTATCGGTTGTCGTGGGCTCGACTTTAGCCAGCCGGTGCGCGCCGCTCTTGACTGGGCTGGACGAATTGCTTGACCGCGCCGGACATTGCATCGCACCAAAATCCGGACGAACCTTCCCCCAATCCGTGCGGCTCCGCACGACAGGCGCCCGCAGGAGGCGACGTGACGAATTCGACCGTTTTTTCCCGCACGCGAGGCTCGACGGCCGACGTGCCGGCGCGCGACAGGATGGCGTACTGGGATGCGTTCAATGCGGCGACGCTGGTCGGGCTGCGCTGTTCGTCGCTGTCACCGGCGGGGCTGGAGGTCGAGAAGACCGATATCGCGCTGCCCGGCCTCGGCATCGCGGATATCAGCGGCCGGGATCACGTGATCGAACGCAGCCCCGCGCTGGTGCGCCAGTTGCCGAAGGAGTCGCTGTTCGCGTGCCAGCTCCTGAGCGGGCGCGCGTATTTCATCCAGCGGGATCGCTGCCTGCTCGCGGACGCCGGCGATGTCGTCGTCTACGACACACGCGTGCCTTATCTGTTCGGATTCCTGACGCCGATGCGGCAGCTGTTGATCGATATCCCGATCACGACGTTCGACGAGCGGCTCGATGCGGAGCTGGCGGCACTGCCGCTGCGGATCGCGCCGAAGCCGGGCGCGGGCGCGATGCTCGGCGCGACGTTGCGCGCGAGCGTCGAGCGGTTCATGAAGGATCCGGTCGAGCGCGACGCCACGCGGTTCGCCGAACACACGCGCACGCTGATCGCCGAACTCATCGACGCGGAGGTGAACGGTGCGGGCGCATCGCGCGCGTCGCTGTCGTATCTGCTGACCGCGAAACAGTACATCGCAACGCACCTGGGCGACCCGGAGCTCGGGCCGCAGGCCGTCGCCGACGCGGTCGGGCTGTCGCTGCGGCATCTGGGCCGGCTCTTCGCGGCCGAAGGCGAGTCGATCACGCAGCACATCTGGTCGGAACGGCTGTCCCATGCGCATCGCGAGCTGACCGATGCGCGGCTGCGCAAGACGAGCGTCGGCGAAATCGCGTTTCGCTGGGGCTTCTCGAGCCAGGCGCACTTCAGCCGGGCGATTCGCGAGCGCTATGGTGCGTCGCCGATGGCGCTGCGCGAGGCGGCGCGGGCGGCGGGTGCTGATTCCGATAGGTGATGTGGCGGCGCGTGTCTCACGCGCCGCATTGCATTACTCCGCCAGCATGAACTCGGCACAGCGCTCCGCGATCATGATCGTCGGCGCGTTCGTGTTGCCGGACACGATGCGCGGCATTACCGACGCATCGCAAACCCGCAACCCGTCGACGCCTTGCACCGAGAGGCGTGGTGTGACGACCGCATGCTCGTCGTTGCCCATGCGGCAGGTGCCGGCCGGGTGATAGACGGTTTTCGCGCGGTGTCGCACGTAGTTGGCGAGTGCCGTATCGGTCAGCGACTCGGCTTCGCGCACGATCCGAGCGAGCGACGGCGCGCGGATGATCCGCCGCGCGAGCGCGACGCCGCGCACGAGGCCGTCCACATCGGCCGGGTCGGACAGCGCGCCGCTGTCGAACAGGATCGGCGCGGCCGGATCGTTGCCGCGCAATTGCACCGAGCCGCGCGAGCGCGGCCTGAGCAGGCACGGGTTGATCGACAGGCCGTGGCCGGGCAGCGGCTCGCGATCGACGTCGCCGACGAGCGTCGGCAGCACGTGGAACTGGATGTCCGGGCGGCCGCTGCCGGTGGTGTCGACGAACGCGCCGGATTCGACGACGTTCGACGTCAGCAGGCCCGTGCGGCACAGCATCCACTGCAGCCCGTGCCGCAACGCCTTCAGCCCGCGATCTTCGCCCAGCAGGCTGACGGGCGCGTGGCTGCGGCCGTAGATCGAAACTTCGAGGTGATCCTGGTAATTCGTGCCGACGTCGCGGCTGTCGTGCAGCACGTCGATGCCGTGCGCGTGCAGGTGCGCGCCGGGCCCGATGCCCGACAGCATCAGCAGCTTCGGCGTGCTCAGCGCTCCGGCCGCGAGCACGACGTCGGCGCGCGCGGTGGCCGAACCCGTCGCGCCGCTTTCCGTCCGCCATTCGACGCCGGCCGCACGCCGGCCGTCGAACCGGATGCGCGTGGCGCGGCAGCCGGTCAGCACGCGCAGGTTCGGGTGGCCGATCGCGTCGGCGAGATAGGTGGCCGCGGTACTGCCGCGCTGCCCGTCGAAGATCGTCGTGTGGTAGAAGCCGACGCCATGTTGCGCGGCGCCGTTGAAATCGTCGTTGTACGCGATGCCGGTTTCCTGCGCAGCCTTCACGAACGCGAGGCTCAACGGATGCCGGAAGCGCGTGTCGCCGACCTTCAGCGGCCCGTCGGTGCCGTGAAACGGCTCGGAGAGCCGCAGGTGCGATTCGGCGCGCCTGAACACGGGCAGCACGTCGTCCCAGCCCCAGCCCGTGCAGCCGAGCGCCGCCCAGTCGTCGTAGTCGTCACGCGTGCCGCGCACGTACAGCATCGCGTTGACCGAACTGCCGCCGCCGAGCGTGCGGCCCTGCGGCACGTAGGTCTTGCGGCCCGCCGCGCCGGCCTGCGGCTCGCTCTCGAACGTGACCGTGCGCCGCGTGCCGAGCACGCGGATGAACGTCGCCGGAATCCGGATGAACAGGCTGTCGTCCTTCGGGCCGTCCTCGAGCAGCAGCACGCGCCTGCCGGCCTTCACCAGCCGGTGCGCGACCGTGCAGCCGGCCGAACCGCCGCCGACGACGATATGGTCGTACGTCTCCATCCCGCTTCTTCTCCTTGCTGTCGGGCGGCGAAACGAGTGCCGCCGCGCAGGAAGCCAGCTTAGCGACCGCTATGCGGCCCCATTTGACCGGGACGGACGCCGTGCTTGCCTCGCAGGGACACGGCGGCGGGTGGTGGGCGGTAGGTGGTGGACTATCGCGCGTCGGCCGGCGCCGGCGCGCGGGTATCGCTCGGCGTCTCGCCGAAGCGTGCGCGATAGCTGCGGCTGAAGTGCGCGCTGTTGTTGAAGCCCCAGCGGAACGCGATCTCGCTGACAGTCAGGTGCTTCAGCGACCGGTCGCGCAGGTCGGCGCGGCAGCGTTCGAGCCGCCGCGCGAGGATGTAGCGCGTGAGCGGCATCCCTTCGATTTCGAATACGCGCGCGAGCTGGCGTGGCGACAGGTGGATCGCGCGGCTCACCGACCGGCTGTCGAGGTCGTCGTCGGCGAGATGGCTGTCGATGAACGCCTTGGCGCGCGACAGCGTATGGACGGTCGACTTGGACGGCGACGCGTCGCCGTCGCGCAGCCGCAGCATCGACTGCACGAGATCGAGGATCGCGGCGGCGTGCCGTTCGCGTGCGTCGGGCGCCGGCTCCTGCGGCGCGGCGAGCAGTGCGTACACCTGCCGCACGGCCCACGACGCGACACCGTCGCCACGATCGATCTTGACGAGGCTGCGGTAGCGCCACGGGCCGACGCGCGCCTCGAACACGTCGCGCGGCACGTCGAGCACGGTCATCGCCATGTCGGCGGGAAAGCCGTGACCGTACGGCATCGACGTGTCGTAGAGGACGAGGTCGCCGGGCCCGTGCTGCATGCAGTCGACATCCTGGAACGTATAGCCTTGCCCTGCGTGCATCAGGCAGATGAACACGGCGTCGCGCTGGTCCGCATGGATGTTGTGCGGCGTGCGCACGACCGCGTGCCGGTTCGCGACGATGTCGCATGCGCCGAACAGCCCGAGATCGCGCCTGCGCAGCGTCGCGTCGATCCCTTCGGACGACTTGCCGCTGCATTCGATCCGCACGAGCGTGCGTGCGACATGGTCGACCCAGAAGTCGACGCGTTCGTGGCCGCGTACGGCGCGCGTCGAGATCGTGGCGATCTCCGTGCTGGTGTCCGGCATGACGTTCTCCCAATGACCGCCCGAGCGGCGCAGTCTCGGGCACGACGGAGCGCGCGGTCAATCCGTGAAAGACCCGGGACCGGCGTGAGACGCGCTTGCAGCGGGGCGTTGCGGCTGCAAGCGCAATCGATGTCCGGCTGAGTCAACACAAGCGACCGTGCTGGTCAAAACACGATGGCGGTCTTGGTCTATGTGGTGTGCGGCGATACCGGCGCGCACATGACACAGGCCGGTCCCGGAACCGCGCGAATTGCGCGATCCGGTCGACCGGCCCGCTGCCGACGACTTCAGGCCGCGCTGGCCTCGTCGATCCGGCGAATGTCATCGTGATCGAGCTCAACGCGGATCGCTTCACCGAGCGATGCCAATTGCGCAAGCGACGTCGCGCTCGCGATCGGCGCGGTGATCGTCGGCCGCGCGATCTGCCATGCGAGTGCGATCGCGGCCGGCTGCGTGCCGTGCTTCGCCGCCACCGCATCGAGCGCCGCGAGAATGCGCAGCCCGCGTTCATTGAGATACCCGGCGACGCGATCGCCGCGCACGCTCTTCTTCAGGTCGGCCTCGCTGCGGTACTTGCCCGACAGGAAGCCGCTCGCGAGCGCGTAGTAGTTGACGACGCCGAGCTTCAGGTCGCGCACGACCGGCTCGAGATCGCGTTCGTAGTCGGCGCGATCGAGCAGGTTGTATTCGGGCTGGATGACCTGGTATGCGGGCAGGCCGTCGCGCTGGCTGATGTCGGCGGCTTCGCGCAGGCGTGCGCCGCTGTAGTTCGATGCGCCGATGATCCGCACCTTGCCCGCGTCGATCAGCGTTTGATAGGCGCCGAGCGTTTCTTCGAGCGGGGCCGTATCGGCGAGATCGCTGTGCGAGAAATACAGGTCGATGTAGTCGGTCTGCAGGCGGCGCAGCGAATCGTCGGCGGCTTTCAGGATGTTGTCCCGGGTCAGCCCCGCGCGCGCGGCCAGCAGGCCGACCTTGGTCGAGATCACGACCTGTTCGCGCTTGCCGGAACGCTTGAGCCACTTGCCGATGATCGTTTCCGATTCGCCGCCGCTGTTGCCGGGGGCCCAGGCCGAATAGACGTCGGCCGTGTCGATGAAGTTGATGCCGGTGTCGGCGAGCGCGTCGAGCAGCGCAAACGACGTGTTCTCGTCGACGGTCCAGCCGAAGACGTTGCCGCCGAACGCGAGCGGCGAAACCTGGATGGTCGACGTGCCGAGGGTGCGGTATGCCATGTTCTGCTCCGATAGCTGCGGGGTGACGGAATTGAACTGCGGGATGAGCCGAGACGACTACGGCGAGACGACGGGGTACGTGGCGTGGTCAGGCCGTTGTCGCGGGACGCCGGACATTCTCGCCCATCGCTCCGATTCGTGCAGGCGGCGCACCGTCGCAATGGCGGACGGCTTGCGGCAGATGGCGGACACCGCGTTCGCTATGTGCGTGTTTCGTGCGGCCGCGTTCGATCGGGCGCGAATTTTTGTCGAGGCGTGCGCGACGGGGCGCGGAATGGTGCGTGGGCCGAAGCGGGCGGGAGCGGGACGGTGGATGCTCCGGCGTTGCGCCAAAGCGGGCGGGACGACGGGCGGCGAGCGGCCGCCCGTGTGACGGTGCGCCGATCAGCGCAACTGCACGGCCGCGAGAAACAGCACCATGCTGCCGATCGCGCCATCCAGCACGCGCCACGCCACCGCCTTGCGGAACCACGGTGCCAGCAGTCGCGCACCGTAGCCGAGCCCGAGGAACCACACGACGCTGACCGTCATCGCGCCGATCGCGAACGCGAGCCGCGCGCCTTCCGGCTCGCGTGCACCGGCCGTGCCGATCAGCAGGAACGTGTCGAGATACACGTGCGGGTTGAGCCACGTGAACGCGAGCGTCATCAGCACGATCGCCAGGCCGCTCTGCGGCGGCGGCGCGACCGCGTCGCCGCGCACGTCGAGCGTTTCGTGGCCGGGCTTGAACGCACGGCGCAGCGCGTTGATGCCGAACCACGCGAGATACGCGAGGCCGCCGTACAGCACCGCGTGGACGAAGGTCGGATAGCGTTCGACGAGCGCCGATGCGCCGCCGACGCCCGCGCCGATCAGGATCATGTCGGACAGCGCGCACAGCAGCACGATCTTGCCGACATGCGAACGCATGATGCCTTGCCGCAGCACGAATGCGTTCTGCGCGCCGATGGTGACGATGAGCGATCCGCACAGTGCGGCGCCGTGGGAAAAAGCGAGCCAGTTCATAGGGGTGACAGGAGTAGAAGCAGTAGACGGATGAATCGGGTAGCGCTAGTCTGCGGTCAGCATGAAAATAAGAGAAGCTAAATCACCTAATGCAGATTAAGGAAATCTAATGCTCGACTACGCGTTGCTCGATGCCCTCGCGGCCGTGATCCGGCACGGCTCGTTCGAGCGGGCGGCCAAGGAGCTGAATGTCACGCCGTCGGCCGTGTCGCAGCGCGTGAAACTGCTGGAGGAGCGGGTCGGCAGCGTGCTCGTCAAGCGCGGGCAGCCGTGCGTCGCGACGACGTCGGGTGCGCTGCTGTGCCGGCACACCGAGCGCGTGCAACTGCTCGAGGCCGAGCTGGGCGGCCGGATGCCGGCGCTGCCGGGCCAGATCGCGAGCGCGTGGCCGACGTTGCGCGTGGCCGTCAACGACGACAGCGTCGCGACGTGGTTCATCGACGCGGTCGGGCCGTTCTGCACGGAGCGCGAGACGTTGCTCGACCTCGTGATCGACGACCAGGATTACACGGCGTCGCGCATTCGCGACGGCAGCGTGCAGGGCGCGGTGACCGCGCAGGCCGAGCCGATCCAGGGGTGCCGGTCGGAGCGGCTCGGGCGCATCCGCTATCGCGCGGTGTGCTCGCCGGCGTTCTACGAACGCTACTTCGGCGCGGGCATCACGCGCGATGCGCTGCGCCGCGCGCCGTGCGTGATGTTCAATCCGAAGGACGGGCTGCAGGCGCGTTTCATCCGGCGCGTGACGCGCGCGGATCTCGATCCGCCGCAGCACTGGATACCGCACGTCGCGGGCTACCTGCGTGCGTGCGAAACGGGATTGGGATGGGGAATGTGTCCGGACCGGATGGTCGACCGCCAACTGGCGGCGGGCGAACTGGTCGACATGTCGCGCGGGCGAACCGTCGACATCGATCTGTACTGGCAGAGCTGGCGCCTGTCGATCGGCTGGCTCGACGATTTCAGCGCGGCGCTGAAGGCGCGCGCCGCGCTGTTTCTCGACTGACCGGCGACGCGAGGCGGGCGGCGCGCAGGATGCGCGCGCCGTGCGGCATTACATCAGACGTGATGCAGGCCGTCGAAGTCGACGATCTGGACGTGGCGGCCCTGCATTTCGATCAGGCCGCGCTTCTGGAATTTCGACAGCGTGCGGCTGACCGTTTCGAGCGTCATGCCGAGGTAGCTGCCGATGTCTTCGCGCGTCATCCGCAGGTTGAATTCCGACGGCGAGTAACCGCGCTTCAGGTAGCGCGACGAGACGTCGAGCAGGAAAGCGGCGACGCGTTCTTCGGCATTCAGCGAACCGAGCAGCATCGTTTGCGACGTTTCGCGCACGATCTGTTCGCTCATCAGCTTGTGCATGCGCAGCTGCATCGAACCGGCTTCCGAGCACAGCGCCTTGAGCGCGCTGTACGGAATCACGCAGACGGAGCTGTCTTCCAGCGCGACTGCGGTACGCGGATGCGTGTCGTCGCAGATGCCGTCGAGGCCGAGTGCTTCGCCCGCAAGATGCAGGCCGGTGACCTGCTCGCGGCCGTCGTGACGCGTCGCGACGGTTTTCAGCGAACCCGAACGCACCGCGTACAGGTTGTCGAATGCGTCGCCTTCGCGGAACAGCGCTTCGCCGCGCTTGACGGGGCGCGCCGCGCAGATGACCGACTCGAGGCGACTGAGCGCTTCGGGCGCGAGGCCCTGCGGCATGCACAGGTGCCGCATGGCGCACGACGAGCAGTGCGCGGCCTGGCGAGGAGCCCAACTGCCGGCATGAGGCGTGGCGGCGGGACGTGTGGCGACGGGCGTCAGCATGATCGTTTACTCCGGCATTGAATCGACGAAATCATTGTCCCACCGCAACTTGCCGCTGTCGGGTGACAAAACGTCGCGACCGGCCGCGCGTGGCGAGCGCCGTTCACGCGGCCGGCTCGTCGACGTTGGCGGCCGCCGGAATCAGCAGCACGGGCAGTGTCGCGTGGCGCACGCACTGCTCGGCGATGCTGCCGAGCACGAGACGGCGGAACCCGCGGCGGCCGTGCGTGCCGAGCACGAGGAGATCGGCGCCGAATGCTTTCGCGCCGTCGAGGATCAGCGACGACACGTCGTTGATCGACGTCGCTTCGCTCAGCCGCGTCTCGCCTTTCACGCCGGCTGCCTGCATCAGCGCGGTGAAATCCTTCGCGAGTGCTTCGCCCTGCGCGACGAGCTGATCGCGCAGCACGGACGGATCGTAACCGGGCACGTTGTAGTAGATCGCGGCGTTCTCGACGACGTAGAACGGTTGCAGTTCGGCACCGTGCGATTTCGCGAGCGCCAGCGCGGCATCGAACGCATGGCGGGACGTGTCGCTGCCGTCGACGGCAACCAGAATACGCTTGTACATAGTGTCTCCGAGTGGCGGGTTGAAACGAAGTCGGCCGGATGGCCGATCGGGCTGGGCAATGCGCAACGCTGCGAGGCAGAGTAAACCAATGAAAGGGACTTTGCAGTGAGGTGCCGGTCGTGCCGCGCGGCGCTGCCGCTTCGGTTTCAGCGACGCACGCCATGCACTTGGCGCATGCTGTGACGCGCGTCGTGCGACACGCGTTGAGGTGGTCACCGTCGTCCGCATCGTGGCCGGGATGGCATGCGCGAGCATCGGTGTCGCGTGCGGCATGCGGCACGCGCACGCGTCGCCGCGCCCGCCGATCGCATCGACACGGCGCGACAGTCACGCGGTGCATCGCCCGCATCGCCATTCAATCGCATTTGCGCCGTTTCGACATGACCTCGATCAACGAACGCATGTGCGTCGGTGCGATTCACGGCATGCATGAAGCCGCCGGTGCCGTTGCGCGGAATCGTTCGCTTTTGCAGCGTGCAGTTGCCGGTGCACGGCCGGCGCACGGCAGTAGCCGTGCGCGTGCGCCGATCCTCAGCCATCGGCTGTCGACCGATGCCGGCCCGCAAACGAACGATCGATTCAAACGCCGCGCCGGCTATCTCGGTACGGCGGTCAGCTCGAATACGCGCTCCGGCCGCCGCTGGTGGCCGGGCCAGTACGTGCTGCCGTACATTCGGTGGACGGGGCCGAACCGCGCATCGCTCATGGGCGGCGGCGCGTCGAAACCCTTCTCGATCACCACGTAGCCCGCACGCAGCGCGAACGCCGGATGATTGCCGCCGGGGCGGCTGTCGAAGCCGGCGAAGCCGTCGCCGGCTTCCGGCATCGCATTGACGAGCGACGCGTTGCTGCCCGTGATCTCGTCGGGCGAGATCGGCCCGCCGCCGGCGAGGCGCGACGCCTCGCGGTTCTTGCCGTCGGTGTCGACCGTGCTGTCGTGCGTGTCGTCGTTGTCGAGCTCGATGCTGCGTGGACGCGAACGATCGGTTTGGCCTGATGATTCCATCGCGGCTCTCCTCGCGGCGAAGCGTTCCGGATCGAAGCAAATCCCGTTCCGGGCGTGACGGGAAAAGGCGCGCGGGCGATCGCCGCGGTCGCGCGGCGCGCACTGATTTGTCGTGATTTATTTCAGCTAGAAGACGCGTTTTCTACAGAGTATGATTCTTTTCCTGCGAAGCGGCGACAGGGGATTCAGTCACGCCGCCTCTGCCCGCGCCGGGGCGCCGCAGCACCCTTAAAGACGGGTAGTGAACAACAAAGCAAGGGACTAGAGGTGGCGGATTCATGCAAGCGACTACTGCCTTCACGCACCGCGGTTATCTGTTGAACTGCGCGCCCGCGCGCGCCAGTGACGGTTCATTCAAGCCCTACGTCGTGATCTCCCGATCGAGCGACGGGGAGCTCGTTGCGAACCGTTTTTTTCCGATCGAGCTCCAGTTCAACGACGAAGGCGCCGCAATCGCGCACGCGCGCGACTGGGCCGTGCGATGGATCGACGCGAGCAGCATCACGATCTGACGCCGCCGCGATTCGGCACCATCGGCCGTCCGGCCGATCCCCGGCGTGCCGCTCCCGGACAAAAAACGCGGTAATCTTGCGGAACCCGTCACTTTATTAGCGGCCGTGCGATCGAGCGCGGCTGCCTGCATTGGCATATGTCGACATCACCCGCCCGTCAGTGGGGCCTCGAAGAAATCGTCGCCGGCTTGCGCGAGTCGCGCGAGGAACTCCATCGCACGCGCCATCCGCGCGGCATCCGCGAACTGCCGTCGCGCGATGCAATCTGCAAGATTGTGACCGGTTTGCGCGCGTCGATGTTTCCGACGCACTACGGCGCCCCGGATCTGACCGACGAAAGCGTCGACTTCTACGTCGGCCACACGCTCGAAAGCACGCTGCGCATTTTGTCCGAACAGATCCGCCGTGCGCTGCCGTTCCTGCCCGAGCATGCCGATACGCCGTTCGCCGAGCTCGACGAACGCGCGTTCGAGATCGCACGCGAATTCGGCCGGCAGTTGCCGGCGGTCCGCGCGC
Organism: Burkholderia sp. Ac-20344; assembly: GCF_017104975.1. Classification (NCBI taxonomy): domain Bacteria; kingdom Pseudomonadati; phylum Pseudomonadota; class Betaproteobacteria; order Burkholderiales; family Burkholderiaceae; genus Burkholderia; species Burkholderia sp. Ac-20344. The sequence continues at coordinate 6,606 of NZ_JAAGPP010000007.1, read as the reverse complement.
TGCTCGTCAGCGATATCCAGGCCGCGTATGCGGGCGATCCGGCCGCGCAGCACATCACCGAGATCCTGCTGTGCTATCCCGGCGTACTGGCGATGATGCACCACCGGCTTGCGCACGCGCTGCACCGGCTTGGGGTGCCGCTGCTTGCGCGGTTCATCAATGAAATCGCCCACTCGGCCACCGGCATCGACATCCACCCGGGCGCGCAGATCGGCCCGAGCTTCTTCATCGACCACGGCACGGGCGTCGTGATCGGCGAGACGGCGATCATCGGCGAGCGCGTACGCGTGTACCAGGCCGTCACGCTCGGTGCGAAGAGCTTCCCGGCCGATGGCGAAGGGGCGCTGGTCAAGGGCAATGCACGGCACCCGATCGTCGAGGACGATGTGGTGATCTACGCAGGCGCGACGATTCTCGGCCGCGTGACGATCGGGCGGGGCTCGGTGATCGGCGGCAACGTGTGGCTCACGCACAGCGTGCCGCCCGGCACGAGCGTCGCGCAGGGCAAGGTTCGCGAAGGCGGGAGCGCCGAGAAGCCGTAACGCGGCGCGCGGCCGGCTGCTACCGCGCGCGTCGGTCAATGCTTGCCGTCGGGCGCGCGGTGCTTGTACAGCACGTCCTGGTCGACGCGGATCAGGTTCTGTCCCGCATCGACGACGAAATCCACGCCGTTGTACGCGTTGCCCGTCAGCATCAGGATCGCGCTCGCGACGTCGTCGGGGCCCGCGATGCGCGCGAGCGGCGTCGATGCGCGGCTCGCGTGTTCGAAGTCGGCCGGTGTCTGGTCGTCGCTCGGCAGCATCAGCCCGGGGAACACCGCGTTCACGCGCAGCACCGGCGCGGACGACAGCGCGAGCATCTGCGTGAGGTTGCCGAGCGCGGCCTTCGCGACCGTATAACTGAAATGGTCGCGGTGAAAGTTTTCCTTGATCTTCTGGTCGACCACATTCACGACGACACCCTGCATACCGGCCGCGCGGGCCCGTTCGTAGAACGCACGCGTGAGCAGGATCGGCGCGCGGCAGTTGACGGCCCACGCCTGGTCGAACGCCGCGAGGTCGAAGCTCGGGAAATGGTCCTGCCAGAATACCGACGCGTTGTTGACGAGCACGTCGAGGCGCCCGAAGCGCGCATACACCTGATCGATCAGCGCGGTGATCTGCGCGGCATCCGATAGGTCGGCCTGCAACGCAACCGAATCGAGCCCGCGTTCGGCGATCGCGCGGGCGGCCGCCTGCGCGGCTTCGGCCGAGCGGTCGTAATGCACCGCGGTGCGATAGCCGTGCGCGGCGAAATACTCGGCGAACGCGCGCCCGGCGCGGCGCGCGGCGCCGGTTACGAGCACGACGGGCGCGCGCGCCGTTTGCTTCGTCGACTCCATTACGTATTCGTCAGGTTGACTGAAGAAGGATTCGCGACGATCGACAGGAATTCGCGCCGCGTCGACGGATCGGTGCGGAACGTGCCGAGCATGCGCGACGTGACCATCTCGACGCCCGGCTTGTGCACGCCGCGCGTCGAGATGCACTGGTGCGCGGCTTCGAGGATCACGCCGACGCCCTTCGGCTGCAGCACGTCGAACAGCGTGTCGGCGATCTGCACGGTCATCTTTTCCTGGATCTGCAGGCGCTTCGCGAACGCGTCGACGAGGCGCGCGAGCTTCGAGATGCCGACCACGCGATGGTTCGGCAGATACGCGACGTGCGCGCGGCCGATGATCGGCACCATGTGGTGCTCGCAGTAGCTTTCGAAGCGGATGTCCTTCAGCACGATCATTTCGTCGTAGCCGTCGACTTCGCTGAAGGTGCGCGCGAGGATGTCGCGCGGCTCCACCGCATAGCCGGCGAAGAACTGCTCATAGGCGCGCACGACGCGTGCGGGCGTGTCGATCAGGCCTTCGCGCGCGGGATCGTCGCCGGCCCAGCGCAACAGCACGCGGACCGCGTCTTCCGCTTCATCACGGCTCGGGCGGGATGCGGCCGGCTCGGGCCGCGCGGACTTCTTTTTACCCATCTATCTGCTCCATCGAATGCCGCCGCCGGGGCGGCGCGGAATCCGGGCATTGTTTCATGCTTTCGCCGGTCGCGTGCGGGCCTTGGCACTCACTTCGGCCATTCGTCCTGCTCGTCGTTGAACAGCGACGCAACCACGCCGCGCAGCCACGCGGTGCGCGGGTCGTTGTGGTACTTGCGATGCCAGTGCTGCTTCAGGTCGAAGCGCGGCAGTGCGAGCGGCGGCTCGACGGGCACGATGAACGCGTGCTCGGCCGCATACGCATAGCCGATCGCATGCGGCACCGTCGCGATCAGGTCGGTGCGGCTCAGGATGAACGGCAGGCTCATGAAGTGCGGCGTCTCGAGCACCGCGCGGCGCTGCATGCGCTGCTTCGCGAGATATTTCTCGAGCACCTCCTGGCTGCGGCCTTCGGCGCGCACCACCGCGTGCCCGCACGTGAGGAACTGCTCGACCGTGAACGGCGGCGCCTGTTCGAACGGATGGCCGCGCCGCATCAGGCACACGAACCGGTGCGTGAACAGCCGCTGCTGGAAGAAGTTGTTGCCGTCGAGATCGGGGAAGTAGCCGACCGCGAGATCGATCGACCCGGCTTCGAGGCCGCGCCCGACTTCGTCGTGCGCGAGCGAGACCGAGCGCAGGTTCGCGTGCGGCGCGCGCGTCGCGAACGCTTGCAGCAGCTTCGGCAGGAACACGATCTCGCCGACGTCCGACAGCGCGATCGAGAACGTATGCGTGCTCGCGGCCGGATCGAAATCGTGCGGCGCGACGAGGCCGCGCTCGATCTGCGCGAGCGCGTCGCGGGCCGCCGGCAGCAGCGCGAGCGCGCGCGGCGTCGGTTCCATCCCGCGCGACGTGCGCACGAACAGCGGATCGCCGAAATACTCGCGCAGCCGGCCGAGCGCCGTGCTCACGCGCGGCTGGCTCACGCCGAGCAGGTCGCCCGCGCGGCTCACGTTGCGCGTGTCGTCGAGCGCGACGAGGTAGGGAATGAGGTTCAGATCGAGCGTATCCATCGCCGGGCCGGTATCTTCAAAACGTATACAACATATCTCCTGAATCGCGTTGCCGCATAGTCGGGAAAGCGCTCAAATAGGTTCCATTACGCGAACCAATTAGCTTTGCATGGGGCCCGAGCAAGCGCTAAAGCGCCAACTCGGGCCGACACAGGAGACGAACAATGCGCACCCAGGTCGCCATCATCGGCGCCGGCCCGTCCGGCCTTTTGCTTTCCCATCTGCTGCGCCTGCAAGGCGTCGATGCCATCCTCGTCGAAGCGCGTTCGCGCGAATACTGCGAGAACCGCATCCGCGCCGGCGTGCTGGAACAAGGCACGGTCGACACGCTGAACGAAGCCGGCCTCGGCGACCGGATGCGTCGCGAAGGGCTCGAGCATCACGGCATCGAGCTGCTGTTTTCCGGCCAGCGCCATCGCATCGACCTGTCCGCGCTCACCGGCGGCCGCGCGATCACCGTCTACAGCCAGCACGAAGTGGTGCGCGACCTGATCGCGGCCGGCGTCGAGCATGGGCATCAGATGCATTTCGAAGTGAGCGACGTTGCGTTGCACGACGTCGAAGGCGAGCACCCGTTCGTCACGTTCAAGCATGCCGACGGCCGCGAAGACCGCATCGACTGCGACTACATCGCCGGCTGCGACGGCTTCCACGGCATCGCGCGCCAGACGATTCCGGCCGAGCGGCTGAACACGTTCGAGCGTGTCTACCCGTTCGCATGGCTCGGCATCCTCGCCGACGCGGCGCCGTCGCTCGACGAGCTCGTCTATGCCCATCACGACAACGGCTTCGCGCTGTTCTCGATGCGCTCGCCGACGGTCACGCGCCTGTACCTGCAGTGCAAGCCCGACGAGGACCTCACCGAATGGTCCGACGCGCGGATCTGGGACGAATTGCACACGCGCTTCTCGAACGACACGGGCTGGACGCCGACCGAGGGCCGGATCACGCAGAAAAGCGTGACGCCGATGCGCAGCTTCGTGTCGGAGACGATGCAGCACGGGCGCCTGTTCCTCGCCGGCGACGCCGCGCACATCGTGCCGCCGACCGGCGCGAAGGGGATGAACCTCGCGGTGGCCGACGTCCGCGCGCTGTCCCGCGCGCTCGGCGCGCGCTACCGCAACGGTGGCGCGACGCTGCTCGACACGTATTCGGCGACCTGCCTCGAACGCGTGTGGCGCGCCGAGCACTTCTCGTACTTCATGACGAACATGCTGCATGCGTCGCCGGACGATTCGCCGTTCGTCAATCGCCTGAAGTTTGCCGAGCTGAAATACGTGACGCGCTCGCGGGCCGCCGCGCAGTCGCTCGCCGAAAACTACGTCGGGCTGCCGTTCGACGATGCGACGGCCCCCGAGGGAACCCGCCTTGACAACGCGCTGTGCGCGACTCTATGATCGGCCCATCGTTCGCTAATCGAATCTAGGTTCGATTAGCGAACAAAACCGGGATCGACATCGGCCCCGGCGCGGCACGCGGCACGCGCGTGTCCCCTCGACAGGCCGCGCATCGAGCCGCGGGTTCGTATCAGGAAGAGACATGGTCAACAAGATTTTCGAATCGCTTCAGTCGGCGGTGGCCGACATTCACGATGGCGCGACAATCATGATCGGCGGCTTCGGCACGGCCGGCATGCCGTCCGAGCTGATCGACGCGCTGATCGAACAGGGCGCGCGCGACCTGACGATCGTCAACAACAACGCCGGCAACGGCGAGACGGGCCTCGCGGCGCTGCTGAAGGCGAAACAGGTGCGCAAGATCATCTGCTCGTTCCCGCGCCAGAGCGACTCGCAGGTGTTCGACGGGCTGTACCGCGCCGGCGAGATCGAGCTGGAGCTCGTGCCGCAGGGCAACCTCGCGGAGCGCATCCGCGCGGCGGGCGCCGGCATCGGCGGCTTCTTCACGCCGACCGGCTACGGCACCAAGCTCGCGGAAGGCAAGGAAACGCGCGTGATCGACGGCAAGCCGTACGTGTTCGAAACGCCGATCCACGCCGATTTCGCGCTCGTGAAGGCGTACAAGGGCGATCGCTGGGGCAATCTCGTGTATCGCAAGACCGCGCGCAACTTCGGGCCGATCATGGCCAGCGCCGCGAAGGTCGCGATCGTGCAGGTGTCGGAAGTCGTGCCGCTCGGCGCGCTGAACCCGGAACACATCGTGACGCCGGGCATTTTCGTCCAGCGCATCGTCGAGGTGCCGCAGGCCGCGCACGCGGCCGAGCTGGCCGCCGAACACGCCACGTCCCAAGCCGCCTGACTGCCTCGAGGAATTCGACATGAAACGACTGACCCGCGATGAAATGGCCAAGCGCGTCGCCCAGGACATCCCCGAAGGCGCGTACGTGAACCTCGGCATCGGCGTGCCGACGCTGGTGGCGAACCACCTCGACCCAAGCAAGGAAATCTTCCTGCACAGCGAGAACGGCCTGCTCGGCATGGGCCCCGCGCCCGCGCCCGGCGAGGAAGACGACGAACTGATCAACGCCGGCAAGCAGCACGTGACGCTGCTCACCGGCGGCGCGTATTTCCATCACGCGGATTCGTTCGCGATGATGCGCGGCGGCCACCTCGACTACTGCGTGCTCGGCGCGTTCCAGGTGTCCGCGACCGGCGACCTCGCGAACTGGCATACGGGTGCGCCCGATGCGATTCCGGCGGTCGGCGGCGCGATGGATCTCGCGATCGGCGCGAAGCAGGTGTTCGTGATGATGGAGCACCTGACGAAGCAGGGCGAGAGCAAGATCGTCGCGCAGTGCTCGTATCCGGTCACCGGCGTGCAGTGCGTGAGCCGCATCTATACGGATCTCGCCGTGCTCGACGTGACGGCCGATGGTCTTGCCGTGAGCGAGATCTTCACCGACCTGTCGTTCGACGAACTGCAGAAGCTGACCGGCGTGCCGCTGATCGACGCGACGCAAAAGGCCGCTGCCTGAACCGCGAGCGTGCCGGCGCGTGCGCTCGCGCGCATGCCGGCACGCTTGGGTGGACAATAGGCGCACGCCGTTTCCCCAATCTGATGCCATGCTCGAAGACAGCGCCCGCCTGACCTCCCTCATCTGCGGCACCGAGCCGCTCAACCGGATCTGGTCGCCCCGCGCGACGATCCAGCGGATGCTCGACGTCGAGGCCGCGCTCGCGCGCGCGCTCGCCGCGCAGCAGGTGATTCCCGCTGCCGCCGTCGCGCCGATCGAACGTGCGTGCGATGCCGGCCGGCTCGACGCCGACGCGCTCGCGCACGGCGCGGCGCTCGGCGGCAACCTCGCGATTCCGCTCGTCAAGCAGCTCACCGCGCAGGTGAAGGCCGACGACCCCGAGGCCGCGAAGTTCGTGCACTGGGGCGCGACGAGCCAGGACATCATCGATACCGCCACCGTGCTGCAGTTGCGCGACACGCTCGACGTGCTCGAGCCGATGCTCGAAGAAGCGTGCGCGTCGCTTGCGGCGCTCGCGCGCACGCATCGCGCGACGCCGATGATCGGCCGCACGTGGTTGCAGCAGGCCCTGCCGATCACGATCGGCCTGAAGTTCGCGCAATGGCTCGACGCGCTGCTGCGCCACCGTGCGCGCTTCGCCGAATA